>DATJTR010000030.1:0-5309 GCA_035503215.1 Pirellulales bacterium | reverse complement strand
CGGTGGCCCTGGACGACGTGCTGCCGAAGCTGTTGGACAGCATGTTCAAGATTTTCACGCAGGCCGATCGGGCTTTCATTATCTTGCGGCTCACGCCCGACGGGCCGCTGATTCCCAAGGCCATCCGCTGCCGCAATCCCGAGTCGGAAGATCGGGTGCGGATCAGCCGCACGATCGTGAATCAGGCGATGGAGAGCAAGCAGGCGCTGCTGTTGGCCGACGCGGCCAACGACATTCGCTTCGAAACGAGCCAGAGCATCGCCGACCTGCGGATTCGCGCCTTGATGTGCGCTCCCTTGATCAACGCCGAGGGGCAGGCGCTGGGAGTGATTCAGGTCGACACGATCGACCAGCGGCAGCGGTTTCACGAGAACGATCTGGAAGTGCTGGCGAGCATCGCGGCGCAAGCGGCGATCGCGGTCGACAACGCTCACTTCCACGAGATCGCCATGAAGCGGCAAGCGCTGGAGCAAGACTTGGCGCTGGCCCACAAAGTGCAGCGTGGGCTGTTGCCCGCCGCTCCGCCGCGGATGACGGACTATCACTTTTTCGATTTCTACGAATCGGCCAACCAGGTCGGCGGCGATTATTACGACTACGTCGACCTGCCCGGCAATCGCCTGGCGATCGTGCTGGGAGACGTATCGGGAAAAGGCGTGTCGGCGGCCCTGCTGATGGCCAAGCTGTCGGGCGAAGTACGCTATTGCCTGGCCAGCGAGCCGACGCCGGCCGAAGCGCTAAGCAAGATCAACGCGGCGTTCTCCCGGGCAGGTTGGGACGACCGCTTCGTCACGTTCATTCTCGCGGTGCTCGACCGCTCGCGGCACGAGGTGACGATCGTCAATGCCGGCCACATGCCCCCCCTGCTCCGCCACGGCGCCGGCCAGGTCGAAGCCATTGGCGACGCCGAGACCGGTCTGCCGCTCGGGATCGACGCCGATCTGTGCTACCAGCAGTGCACCCGGCAACTGGTGCCAGGCGAATCGCTGACGATGTTCACCGACGGCATCAGCGAGGCGATGAACGGCAGCGGCGAGCTGTACGGACTGGAGCGGCTCAGAGCGCAAATCGCCAGCGAAGGGGCGAACGTTTCGGGCGTGGGGCGGCGCATTCTGGACGACGTGCGGAGTTTTGTCGGCGGCCAGGCCCAGAGCGACGACATGTGTTTGGTCTCGTTCGGCCGGCTCTAATCCCCCCCTTCTGCTGGCCGGTGTCGTCGAGAATCGCGAGCCGCGGCTGCGCGACGCGGCTTGCCCTGGCGGCTAGAATGAAGGCGGCTGAGGCGTTTTGTTCCGAGAGCGCGACAGTGACCGCCGCGCTCGATTCTTCTTGCGAGAGCTGGCCGTGGCAACACGTCGAACTTTGGGCGGCATCATCCACACGTATCAAAAGTTCGATCCGCGCAATTTCCCCAGCCGAACGGCCGAGCCGCCCGACCTGGTATCGCCCGCCTTCGAGCACATGCTGGCCTATGGCAGCATGCGCGAACTGAGCGATGAAGAATTGGCCCGGGCGATCCATTTGGACCCCAGCCAGATTGCTGGCTTGGGCCCCAGCTTGGAAATGCTGCGGGGGATGCTAGAGGAGCGAAAGCGCA
Organism: Pirellulales bacterium; assembly: GCA_035503215.1. Taxonomy (GTDB): domain Bacteria; phylum Planctomycetota; class Planctomycetia; order Pirellulales; family PALSA-1355; genus DATJTR01. Next base: position 3,712 of record DATJTR010000030.1, on the reverse strand, counting down.
AAATCCTGTCGACCTACGAAACCGCGAAGGCGCAGGAGTCGGCACGCAAGGAGTTTCATGGCTCGGCGGCGTCGGTCCATCCCCCCAAACCGCTGGTGGATCGCTTCAAGCGCGCCGTGGCCGACGAGCAACTGCGCGAATTGGAGCGGCTGTGGTATTACGCCGCGGACGATCGCGATCGGTTCGCCCGGCAATTGATGCGACTGGTGGCCCGACTGGGAGAGAAATACCAGGTCGACGAGCTGGCGGCCAAATACGAATTCACTGGCCGCACGCCGATGACGGTGCCGCAAGCGCTCGAAATCAAGGAAGAGCTGGAAACAATCGACCGGCTGCTCAAGCAATTGGAGGAAGCGGCCAAGACGGCCCAGCTCGGCATCATCGACCTCGAACAGTTGTCGCAGTTCACCGATCCGGGGGAAGTCGAAAAGCTGGAAGCCCTGCAGCGGCGGATCGAGGAGCTGATGCGGCAGATCGCCGAGCAGCAAGGGTTGGAGCGGGGGCCAGAAGGTTACCGGCTGACGCCCAAGGCCTATCGCTTGTTCCAGGGCCGGCTGCTGGAACGGATTTTCAGCCAGCTCGAAGCTTCGCGCACCGGCCGCCATCAAGGGCCGATCGTCGGCGAGGGAGCGGTGGAGCTGCAACAGACCAAGGGATATGAGTTTGGCGACTCGGTGGCCAACATGGACCTGCCGACGTCGTTCACCAACGCCCTCGTGCGCAGCGGACCGGGCTTGCCGATCCGGCTGAAGCCGGAGGACATCGAAATCCACCGCACGCGCAACTCACCCAAGTGCGCCACGGTGGTGCTGGCCGACATGTCGGGCTCGATGCGTTACGGCGGGCAATACATTCACGTCAAACGCATGGCCCTGGCGCTCGATGGCCTGGTGCGGCGCGAATATCCCGGTGACACGCTGCACTTCATCGAGATGTACACGTTCGCCAAGCGGCGCGCCGTGGGGGAAATCGCCGGTTTGATGCCCAAGCCGGTGACGGTGTTCGACCCGTTCGTGCACCTGAAGGCCGACATGAGCCGGGAGGAAATCAGCGAGTATCACATTCCGCCCCACTTCACGAACATTCAGCATGCCTTGCAGCAGGGGCGGCAATTGCTGGCGGCCTCTGACACGCCGAACCGGCAAATCATCCTGATCACCGACGGCTTGCCGACCGCCCATTTCGAGGGCTCGACGCTGTTCATGATCTATCCTCCCGACCCGCGCACCGAACAGGCGACGCTGCGCGAAGGCCGCCTGTGCCAGCGCGAAGGGATCACGATCAACATCTTCCTGCTGCCGGGCTGGTCGCAGTCGCACGAAGACGTGCAGTTCGCCCAGCGGCTGGCGCAGTCGACCGCGGGCCGGGTGTTCTTTGCCGGCGGCCGCGATCTCGACCGGTTCGTGGTGTGGGATTATGTTCGTCGCCGCCGCGAAATCGTGGCCTGATTTGGCAACGCGACCGGGCAGCCTGAGCGCCGTTTTGCAGCGTGCGCGGGCGGCCGGACGTGGCGACAATCCCCCACGACGGCGCCTCCCGATCACCCCCTGCTTGCCGGACGGGAAAGCGTTTTGGCCGAGGATTTCGCTGTCCCCTGATTTTGGCCGGCGCGGTAAAATGAATCGCGTTACCCAACCGAGGAGGCGTTTTTACGATGCTCGCGACAAATCAACTCAAAAGCTCGTTGGCAGGGATCGTCGTCACCGGAGCGATCGTGCTGGCGGGCTTGGGCGCGTATCTCGGATATACCACCTACCTGGCTTCGGCCAGTTGGCAAGAAGAAGCGGGCCCTGATCCGGCCGGTACGCTCATTTTGTGCGGCGGCGGCAGCATTCCGACGGAAGTGTTCGAGCGCTTCGTACACTGTGCCGGAGGCCGGGCGGCGCGCATCGTCGTCATTCCGGCTTATTCGCCGACAGCGCGGGAGCGGCGGTTGCTCGTGGCCGATTGGCGCTCGCACGGTGCCGGCTCGGTGAAAGTCCTGTCGTGCGGCACGCGCGCCGATGCTGACGCGGCCGACGTGAAGTCGGCATTTGCCGACGCCACCGGAGTGTGGATCAGCGGCGGCAGCCAACGCTATCTGGCGGAGATTTACGTCGACACCGAAGTCGAGCGGCAACTGCAGGCGCTGCTCGATCGCGGCGGCGTCGTGGGCGGCGTATCGGCCGGCGCGGCGATCGTGACGCAAACGATGATCGCCGGCGGCAGCGAACCGGTGCTGGAACAGCGCGGTTTCGACCTGTTGCCAGGGGCCGTAGTCGACCAGCATTTCTTGAAGCGGAATCGTCCGCAGCGGTTGCTGAACGTGCTGGCCGGGCATCGTGAACTGGTCGGACTGGGAATCGATGAGCATACGGCCGTGGTCATCGAGCGGGAGCGCGGGCACTGGAGCGTAATCGGCAAATCGTACGCCATGGTTTGCCTGCCGGGGGCCAGCGGATTTCCACGCATTGAAATCCTCAAGGCGGGGGACTCGACCGAGATCGAGCTCTTGCGCGATCAGCCCGGCTCGGTGGTGATCAACTCGGCGTCGTTCTGGGACGCGTTATCGGCACCGGGCGCAACTCGGCCGTAGAGGATTGCGGCAACGGTGCGGCGTCGAGGCTAGAATTGAAGGGGCCGCGCAGGGCGGCGCCGTCAATCTTGAGACCTCACCCCATTGAATCCTCTCGCGCCAAAAGTCGTAATTCTCGCCGGGCCGAACGGGGCGGGCAAATCGACCTCTGCGCCGAAGCTGTTGCGTGGCGCGCTGGCGGTCGACGAGTTCGTCAACGCCGACACGATCGCGCAAGGGCTCTCGGCCTTTGCTCCCGACCGCGTGGCGCTGCAGGCGGGCCGGATCATGCTCACTCGCCTGGCGCAACTCGCGGCTGCGAACAATAGCTTTGGTTTCGAGACGACTTTGGCGAGCCGGACTTACGCACCTTGGCTGCGCAAATTGCGCGCGACTGGTTACAGGGTGCATCTGACGTTTTTGTGGCTCTCCAGCCCCGACGAGGCCGTCGCCCGGGTGGCAGAGCGGGTTCGTGCGGGTGGCCACGACGTTCCTGAGGCGACGATTCGTCGTCGCTATGACGCCGGGTTACGAAACTTGGTTCAGTTATACGTTCCGTTGGCCGACAGTTGGCAGGTGCTGAATAATAGCGGAAGTGGGCTTCCCTCTCGCATTGCCGCGGGGAGCGTGCGGGGCGCGGCTAAAGTTCATGACCCGTTGACTTGGCGCGCGATCCAAGAAAAAGTGTATGCACCATGATGGACCTTTATCCATACGATCCGGAAACGCTAGAGCAAATTCTAGCCGAGGGGGAGGCCGTTGAGGCCGCGGTTCGCGAGGCGGTTCGCGAAGCACTGCTGATGCACAAGCGGCTCGGCAATCCGGTGGCCACTTGGGAGAACGGGCAGGTCGTGTGGATACCGGCCGATCAGATCCCGGTCGATGACCCACTCGCCAAGTAGGCATGGGTGACCTGCGCGGTTCGTCGCCTGCCTCAATTCATTCTGGGGTCGGGCGGAACGTGCTTGATGCCCAGCGTGGCGATGAGCTGCGTGCCGCCGATCTGCCGGACCAGCCGCTGCCAGGGATCGTCGGAACCGAAGACGATTTGCCCCGTGGCAGCCATCGTCAGCCAAGCGCCGCCGTCGAGCTCCGCTTCGAGCTGACCCGGCCCCCAGCCCGAGTAGCCGACGAAGAAGCGGGCACTGTCGGCTGCCG
>DATJTR010000029.1:0-4568 GCA_035503215.1 Pirellulales bacterium | reverse complement strand
TTTCACCTGCCGCACGCATTGCGTCTGCATCAGGGCGACGACGAGCGACGAATCGATTCCGCCCGAGAGAAACGCGCCGACGGGCACGTCGGCGACCATTTGATCGGCGATCGCCGCGCGCATCAGCCCTTCGAGCTGTTCGGCGGCTTCTTTGAAATTGCCGGCAAAGGGAGACGCGTGCCCAGCCTCGGCGGCCTGCTTGGCCGTCCAATAGGGAACCGGTTCCGGCAGTGCCGGGCCTTGAGTGCGTAGCGCCCGGGCAGGAAACTGCACCAGCGTGCCGGGAGTCAGTTTTTTCGTATGCTCATAGATCGAATGGGGGGCGGGAGTGTAGCCGTAGCGCAAGAACAGCGACAAGCTCTCGGGATCGACTCGATCGGTAAAGGCCTCGTGCGCGACGACCGCTTTCAGCTCCGAAGCGAAAAGCAGCGTGCGGCCGTGCAGCCCGTAGTAAAGCGGTTTCTCCCCCAAGCGGTCGCGGGCCAAGGTGAGCGTCTGGTCCGTGCGATCCCAGAGGGCGATGGCGAACATGCCCACGGCTTCTTCGAGCGTCTGGCGAACGCCCCAGCGCTCGATCGCCGTGAGCAGCACTTCGGTGTCGGAATGGCCACGGAAGGTGTGCGGATGCTCCAGCAGCAGCCGGCGGCGCAAATCGCGATGATTGTAGATTTCGCCGTTGAAGGCGACCATGTAGCGGCCGCTGGCCGACTCCATCGGTTGATGGCCGGCGGGGGACAGATCGACGATGGCCAGGCGGCGGAAGCCGAGGGCGATGCCGGCCTGGGGATCGACCCAGGTGCCGACGTCGTCCGGTCCGCGGTGGATGAGCCGGTCGGCCATCGCGCGTGCGGCGGCGGTCATGTCGCCGCCGGAAGTGGCGGGACAGGGCGCGAGATCCAAAAATCCTGCGATTCCGCACATATCTCGTTAAAACCGATGCGATTGCAGTGCGCCCCGCCGGCACGTGCTGCGGCACGTGCCTCGATCGAGCGCGCGCCAAATGCTGCGGGGCCGGTGGGGGTCCATTTGGTCACTTCATGCTGCAGGGACCAAGCGCCGCCGTGGCGCTTGCGGTAAACCAGGGGTCGGTCGGGCCGTGGTGGCCGCTTTGGCGGCGGGGGCCGGCCGCATCGAACACAAGAACTGAAACTGCATCCAGGCGAAGATGAACGCCATTTGCGATCGCTGCCGCGGCCCGCGGAAGCCGTCGAACTCGACCGCTCCGTAAAAGCAGAGCAGGATCGCCAGGTAGAACAAAAACAGCCGGGCGACGCTGCTGGTTTTCCACAGTTGCCAAGCGCCGTACAGCGCCGGCAAGAAGAACAGCAAATGGATCGCGGCGGGGATGGCAATGAACCAAAAGACGTCTTCGAACTGCACCCAGGGGAGCGGAGACAAGAGCACCAGGCTCAAACCGTGGATGAAATGAGTCGGCTCGAGAAAGGAGACCGCCTCGCCGGCGGTATGCAAGGCGACGTAGACGGCACCCAAGGCGACGGGCACTAGCAGGAACTTGCGCTGATCGCGCCACTGCCAGAGCCCCCACACGAGCACGGCAAACAAGATCAGCACCGGCAGATAGAAGCGGACCCAATAGAAAAGCTGCACGGTCGCCAAAAAGCCGACGACCGATATCCAATCGCGGCATTTCAAGAACCGCACGATCGAATACAGGCTGGCGACGGTGAGCAACTGGACGACGATCTCTTTCAGATTGATGAAGCTCGACCAGGTGATCACGTCCCAGTGGAACAGGTAGAACAGTTCGAGGCCGATGCGATAGTTCCGCGAGAAGCCCAGCAATTTGAGGGTGCGGCTGAGAAAGAAACCGATTCCGAACGTCGCCAGCACGTTCATCAGCACGGCGGCATAGTAGTGCTCGCCGAATAGATACATGGCGACGAGGTTGTACCATTGATAGAGAAAGTGGCGCCCGCCGGCCGCGTTCGAGAGAAGTTCGGCTCCGTCGATCGTGAACAGCACGCTGAGCGGATCGAAACCGTCGCGGAGAATGCTGGCCGAGTCGTTGAAGTAGTTGAGATCGTCGATCAGGGTCCAGGTGCCGTCGAACACCGCGCCGAAATACCACAGGCAGAATCCGACGCGCAGCAAGGCTGCGGGCGCTGCCAGAATGAGTGGCATGTTCTGCCAGGCGATGAGCGTGGCCAACAGCGCCATCACGCAGGATTGAAAAACGAGATCGTTGGAAAAACCTTCCACCACGTGCGAGAAACCTTCGCTAGCGCAGTCGCCAGACCGCGTGGTTATTCTGGGGGGCAGAAAGACGCAGCACGCCGGGAAAATCGAGGCGGGAGTGTATTGAGCGGCCCGACCGCGGTCAATCGCACTCTGCCCACTCTGCCTGGGCGCCGCCCCCCACCTAGGGGCTCGTTGACGTGGCGGCGATGAACGAAAGCCGTGCTAGCGGTAGGCGGGGTCGTCGCGCTCTTCGCCTACGTTCGATTCGCGTGCCGTCCACTCCGGCGAAGATTGTGGACCCGCGTCGATGGCGCCGTCCGGCGAACTGACGCGCCACTGCAACACGGCCGGCCGGGCAAAAGCCGCTGCACAACTGGCGCACGCCGCGGCGGCAAAGCGCAAAGAGAGCGCCGCGCCTGCACCACCGAGCAAGCAAAGCGCCGGCATGACTGGGTGACGCATGCGGGCTTCGACCACGCCGGCCGATACGACCGTGAGATAGGCGACCACGCCTGCCAGGGCCAGCATTTCCCAAGGCCGGCGTCGCAGCCCGGCAATCCAGCCCAGGATCGCGACCAGATAGGTGACGCCGAGCGTCGTGCCCAGGACGAGACTCGTCGCGAACAGCGCCGGGGTTTCGCGAGCCATGCGGCCGATGGTCGCCAGCACGCCTTCGCTCGCCAGCCGGTGCGGGCGCGGCGGGGGTGAATGCGAAGCGAGTTGCAAAAAGCTGGTGCCACCCGGATTGAGCGCGATCATCGAAATGTTGCGCAGCTCGGCCCGCGACCAGGCCGGCAAGTCTGCCGCCACGATTTGTTTGCCGGTACGCCGCATGAAGGCGTAGCGCGTGGCCCGGCTGGCGCCGGCGAGCTCGGGATGAACCACGTTGAATTGCTCTCCGCGGGCTCCGCCGAACTGCCGCTGTACCGCTTCCAGGGTTTGGCCGGTCCGCTGGGCGACCGTCCAGGCGGCGTGATGGAAATAGAGATTGAAATCGCCCGACGCGGAAAAACCGGGATAGTCGGCCAGCCGATCGTTGCGCACCTGCCAGGCGACAAGCGGAATGAAGCAAGCGACGACGAACCGCAGACAATGACTCGCACGGCGGCAAAAACTTCCCAGCCAAACTGCGCGGACCAACAGACCGACCACGAGCGCCGCCGGCAGATAGTAACTCACGGGACGCACGAACGTGGCCGCGGCCAGGCACAGGCCGCAGAGTGTGAGCCAGTTCGCCCGATTCGTGGCAAAATAGCGAAGCAGCGCGTACAGCGCGACGACGAACAAGAACGTGAACAGCGTTTCGGTGAGCAAGGCCGAGGTGTAGATAATCGACAAGGGCTCGACCGCCATCAATGCCGCGGCGGCGATTGCAGCCCGGGGATCGCCGAACATTTCGAGCGCCATGCGAGCGACCAGAACGACGGTCGCCAGGCTCAAGATCAGTTGGATGAGAAAGGTCACCAGCTCGACGTTTCCCAAGGCCAGGCCGGGCACGAGCAGCAGCGGATAGCCGGGGGTGTGAAAGATCTCGGGCTGGCCGTTCACGGAGAAGCTGCCCGATTCGAGCAGCGACCGGGCCGGCAGCACGTAGGCCGCCGTGTCGGGGGAGTGCAGCGTGGCCAGATCGGGCGATTGGTGCCAGCTCCAGAGAAACAAGGCGACCCGGAGTACGGCGGCCAAAAGGATCGTGGCCGTCATGGCCCTGCGGTGCGAAGGCGATACCGACCGGTTGCTCGTCAACATGCTGCCCGCCAAGTTTGGGGTGTGGATCGAAGTCAGGCCGCCGCCGACTGGACCATGGAGAGGTATTTTTCCAGCGAAGCCTCGAAGGAGAATTCGCCGCCGCGGCGAGCCAGCGCCTCCCGGTCCCAATGCGCGTCGAGCGAGCGCAGAATGCCGGCAGCCAGGGCCGCGGGATTTTGGGGCTCGACCAGAGTGCCGTGCCGGCCGTCGTCGAGAATCTCGGCCGGGCCGCTCGGGCAATTGGTCGAGACGACCGGACAACCGCAGGCCAGCGCTTCGACGAGCACGGTCGGCAAACCTTCGAATCGGCTCGACAAGACGAACAGCGACGCACGCCGCATCGCGGCATAAGGATTGTCGGTCGCGCCGGGCAGTTCGACGTCGGCTTCCAGGTCGAGCGTGCGGCGCAGGGCTTCGAGCCGTGGCCGCTCGGAACCTTCGCCAAAAATGAGCAGCCGGGCCGGTCGACGTTCGCGGACCAAGGCAAACGCCTCGAGCAGCGTGGCCTGGTCTTTCTGCGGCGCGAGACGGCCCACGTTCACGAGCACCGGGCAATCGCTCGCAGCCAGCCAGGGATGTGCCGGCGGAGAGTCGGCGCGGGCCAGCATCGCCGCGTTGACGAT
>DATJTR010000028.1:0-4988 GCA_035503215.1 Pirellulales bacterium | reverse complement strand
CATTTCTCGATATACGCGGTCATCTTCGGATAGACCGAAGAGCGCTCGTAGCTTTCCACGAAGCTGGGCTGCTTGACGACGCGCACGATCGTCCGGGTCGCGGGATTAGTCAGTTGAACCACGGGTGCCTCGGTTCGATCCTCCGATTCTGGCCCGCGGCGACAGCCCGGGGCGCCCACCATTGCTATGAGTACCAAGGTCTTGAGCGCTGCTCGAGCGAGCTTGCACCAAACCGTCTCGTGCCGTGGACTGTTGTACATCGTGATTCTCCCTATCCACCTGCCAGATGGGGACCCGTTCCGGACGTCCCATCGCCGGGTTGGGCTTCTCCTGCGGCGGCTTCGGCTTCGTAATGGACACTATCGCGATCGCTGGCATACAGCGACGGAGACCGCGACTGGCTCCGTCCGATCACCACGGCAAAGACCGAGGGCACGATCAGCAGCGTGGCCAAGGTCGACATGCACAAGCCGCCGATCACTGCGCGGCCGAGCGGGCCTTCCATTTGGCTGCCGGCCTCTAATTCCAGCGACATGGGAATCATGCCCACGACCATCGCGCAGGCGGTCATCAAAATCGGCCGCAGCCGTTCGGTGGCCCCCTGCACCGCCGCCTCGAGAGCTGTTCGCCCTCGATGCCAATCGCGCGCCGTGAAGGTCACCAACATCACCGAATTCGACACGGAAATGCCGATGCACATGATCGAGCCCATGAACGACTCGATATTCAGCGTCGTGCCCGTGAGATACAAGATCAACACCACGCCGCTGAGCACTCCCGGCACGGCGCTGATCGAAATCAGCGCCAGGCGTAGCGATTGAAAATAAGCGGTGAGCAGCACGACGATCACGAACACCGCTGCGGCCAAACCGACGCCCAGAGCCTGAAACATCTCGATCATCGGCGGCAGTTGGCCCATGGGAAGCACGCGAACGCCGCGCGGTGGCTTACCGGCGGCCGCGATCGCCTGGGAGACCTGGCGAGCCGCACGGCCCATGTCTTCTCCTTCGACGTTGGCATTGATGCTCAAATATCGCTGCGAAGCGGCGCGATCGATCTCGCCGGGCATCGAGTCGAGACGCACGTTGGCAATGTCGCGAATGAGCAAATTCACGAGCGGGTTTACCTTGGCCAGCGGCAAGGTTTCGACGTCCATCCGCGACGTCATGTATTTGGGCGGCACCAAGACTTCGACCTGATAATCGAATCCCGTTTTGGAGTCGATCCAATAATTCAGCGCGATGAACCGGCTGGACGAAGTGGCCTCGATCAAGGGGGCACTGGCCTCGCGCACCTGGATGTTGCTCAAGCCGGCCTTTTCACGATCGAAGTCGACTCGCACCGCCGGATAGTCGAGCATTTGTTCGTATTGTATGTCGCGGAGATAGGGAATCCGTTTCATCTCGTTGACGATTTTCCGCGCATGAGCGCGCACCTGATCGAGGTCGGTGCCGACGACACGCACCGAAATGGGCGTTAGCGAGCCAAAACTCATCACTTCGCTGACGATGTCGCCCGGCTGAAAGGCAAACGTCGCCAGACTGGCCTGCTGCTCGGCCTCGTTCTTGGGCAACCCCCCTTTTTCGAGCCGTTGCGCCAGCCAGGGAATGACCCGCTCGGGAAGGACCTTGCGCAGCCGCTCGCGAAACTCGTCGAGGTGGATGCCGCTTCCTTCACGCAGCGCGACCCGCAGATAGCCGTCGTCCGGTCCACGCATGAACAGCACGATATTGTCCATGCCGAAATTCGGGGCCACTTGCCCGGCGAAGCCTAAGGTGATTTCGACGTTTTCCGGCTTGGCCTCGCGCGAAATCTCGGCCAGACATTTCGAGGCCATCTCCCGGGTGAGCTGGTAACTTGAGCCGGGCGTGGGGCGAAACCGCAACACGAATTGCCCCGAATCGACTTGCGGAAAGAGTTCCGTGCCGAGCAACAGCCCGACGCCCACTAAGATCGCTACACAGCCAGCAAAATAGCCCGGCACGACGATCCAGCGATGTTCGGCCATCCGGCGCACCATGCGGCCGAACCAGCGTTGAAATCGGCCAAAGGGCCCGCCGCCGTGCGCTTCCGTTTCGGGCGTGGAATGCGCCTCGCCGCCGCCCTCTTCCAGGAGCGGGCCGCGATGCTTGAGTAACCATACCGAGAGTACCGGCACCAGGGTGCTCGACAGGATATAGGACGACACCATGGCAAAGCCCACCGCCATTGCCAGGGGGACGAACAACGAGCGGATCGGGTCGGCCATGATGAACGCGGGAATGAACACCGACAGGATGCACAGCATCGCCAACAGTCGCGGCACGGCCGTTTCATTGCTCCCCCGCTCGACGGCGCGGGAAAGCGATTTGGTCTGCCCCATTTGCACGTGAATGTTCTCGATCGAGACCGTCGCCTCGTCGACCAACATGCCGATCGACAGCGCCAGTCCACCCAGCGACATGATGTTGATCGTGTAGCCGCTGAGCCAAAGACCCATCAGGCCGCTAAGCAGGGCCAGCGGGATATTGCAAACCACGACCAGCACACTCCGCAGATCGTGCAGGAACAAGAGGATCATCAAACCGGCTAGCGTGGCGCCGATCAACCCTTCGGTGGCCACGCTATGAACCGCGGCCAGCACCGTGGGTGACTCGTCGAACTCGAATTCCACCGAGACGTCCTCGGGAACCACGTCGCGAAACAGCGACAGCGACTTGCGGATGTCCGCTACCACGTTCAGCGTCGAGGCCGTGCTCTTCTTGATGATCGGCAAGTAGACCGAGTTCTGGCCGTTAACCAGCGCATTGCCGTAATCGATGTCGGTCATGTCCCGCACCTGGGCCACGTCGCGGATATAGACGTTGCTCCCGAGTTTCAGCGGGATGGCGCCCAGGTCTTGGATGTTTTCGACGGTCGCGTTGTTGGGAACCATCGGCATCGAATCGCGGACGTACAAGTTCCCTGCCGGTATGACGGCATTGCCGGCCATCAGCGCATCGGTAACGTCGTGCGGCGAAAGATTATAGGCTTCTAGCTTCTCCGGATCGCATTGGACGAGGATCGAGCGGACATTGGGCCCGAAAGGCGAAACGGCCACCGTGCCGGGCACGTTTTGCAGCACCAGCGGCCGAATGATGTTCTGGGCTAGGTCCGCCACCATCCCGATCGGCGTCTTCTTCCCCTGTAACACCAGAAAGCCGACCGGCACGCTTCCCTCGTCAAGCCGCATCACCATCGGCGGCAACGTACCGGGTGGCATGCGCGACACGGCGCGATTGGCCATGGCGACCACTTGACCCATCGCCTCGCCCATGTCGATGCCGGGATGAAACGAAATCTCCACCAGGGCGATTTGCTGAATCGAGCGTGACTTGATTTCCTTGATGCCGTCGACGTACTGAAAGAGCAATTCGAACTGGCAGACGACAAAGCCCTCCATTTGAGTTGGGCTCATGCCGCCATATTGCAGGAACACATAGATTCGTGGCGTATTGAGGGACGGAAAGATGTCGACCTGCATCCGCGCGACGGCCAACACGCCCCCGGCGACGAGCGTCACCACCAGCATCATGGTCGAGATCGGATGGCGCAACGCAAAAATGGTCGCGTTCATACAAGCGGCCCTCGATGCTGCGCCGTCCGGTTGAACTCACGCTGTCGCAACTTATCGTCCCCTTACCGGGCTCTTTGAAGCAGGTTGATTCGGAGCGGCTGGAAAAGGGGCTGTTTGCCCGCTTTCCGTCCGAAGTGCAAACTGGATAACTCGATTTCACTCATTCCGCCAAACCTTGACGAACCGCGCTTCGCCGGCGATCGGGTTCATCCCAAACCGCCCGACAACGCCCCGGCCGATTTCCCCTGGCGCGCGGCTCCGGCCCGTTGCACAACTCGCCCCGGTTTGCAAAGCATCGGGGGCGGGCGCGAGCACGACTCGCCGAGTTCCGACGCGCGGGAACACGACGGTCGGCTGCTAACGCTCGCCCCGGTGGCTTTGTCACGCGCAAATCACCCTTGCGCCAGCCACACAAACCGGCCAAGATTCTGCCGTGACGATCGACCGACCGACCCCGCCGACCTCTGCGGGAATGCCGCCCATGACGGCAGTCAAGCGAGAGCACGGCGGTGAAATTGTCTAAGACGATTTGGGCGGTGGCAAGGGCTCGGGTTCTGCTTCCGCGGGCGGAGTCGGGATTTCTTCGATCACCTGCGGTGCCGGTTCCGGAATGCCTGGCCGCCAACCGCCGCCGAGGGCTTGATAGGCATTGACGATGGCAGACAGTTGTTCCTTCTTGGTTTCGATCAAAATCATTCGCGCATCGTTGCGGTCTCGCTGGGCGAAGAGCACGTCGATGTATTCGATGCGCGCATTCTGGAACAGGTTGCCTGCCACGTCGACCGCTTTTTCGAGGCCGGCCAACTGTTGCTTCTTGAGCTCGATGCTGATGCTGTAGTTCTGCACTTTGTTGACGCGGTTGACCACCTCGGTAAAGGCGTTGAGGATGGTGCGCTGGTATTCGTAGAGAGCTTGCAGTTGCCGAGCGTTCGAACTCATGTAATCGGCCCGGATTCCTCGCCGGTTGATCACCGGCGCGACCAGGTCGCCGGCGGCGTTGTAAATCAAGGATTCCGGAGTCACGAACAGGTATTTCGTGTTGAAGGCCTCATAGCCAACGCCACCGGTGATGAACATCTTGGGGTAGAAATTGGCCCGAGCAACTCGCACGTCGAGCCCGGCGGCCTCCAGTTCGCGCTCCGCCTGGCGGATGTCGGGCCGGTTCTGCAAAAGCTGCGAGGGCACACCTACGGCCAGCGCACGCAGGGCCAGATCGATGAAGTTGGTCGAATTGCGTTGAACAGGCTGCGGATAACGACCGCAGAGGAAGTTGATGCGGTTTTCGACTTCGATGATGTCCTGTCGGATAATCAGCTTTTGGCTTTGGTTCTTGCGGACTTCGGCCAAGAAACGCTGAACGCCCAGTTCTGTCCCGCGGACGCCGAGTTTCAGG
>DATJTR010000027.1:0-3247 GCA_035503215.1 Pirellulales bacterium | reverse complement strand
CGGTCAACATGATGTTGGCCGGCTTGACGTCGCGATGAATCAGGCCGATGCCATGAGCCTCGCCAAGCGAGCCGCAAGCCTGTTGGAGGATCGCCGCCACGCGCCGCTCGGGCTGTGCGCCGTGCTTGTGCACGAGATCTTCCAGGTTGATGCCATCGAGATACTCCATCGCATAATAGAAGACGTTCTCCGGCGTCCGGCCGTAATCGTAGATGGCGATGGTGTTGGGGTGATTCAAGACGCTGGTCATCTGCACCTCGCGCTCGAAGCGAGCTAACATTTGCTCGTTGTTCTTTTCGACGTGCAGCAACTTGATGGCCGTCGGGCGCCGTAGCATCGCGTGATGGGCCAGGTAAACCATACCCATGCCTCCCTCGCCCAGTTTCCGATCGAGGGTGTACTGGCCGAGACGTTTGGCGACCAGCGCGGCACGCTGAGCTTCGCGATTGGCTCGGGCCACGATGATGGTAAACACGAAAATTGCGGCCGACGCCAGCACCAACAGGCCAAACATCGCCCAAAACGCCCGCCGCAGCACGTATAGCGGGCCGAACGCCTCGGCCAGATCTTGCTCCGTGCCGACGCCGAAACCGTACTCGTCGAGCCAGGTCCAAGCACCGATCGACCACACGCCCCGATAGTCGCGGTAGCCTTCCACGTCGTGATCCGATTTACCAGAGGTCGCCGATGCGGCGAGATGGGTTAGCGGTTGCTCCGACCGAGGCACCTTGGTCCGATCACCGAGGGTCAGATCGACCCCCGGATCGCGCAAGCTGACCGTGAGAATCGATTGGGCGCTCGGATCGTCGACCAGCAGCCCAACTTGCTTCAGCTGTTCGTCGAACCGAGTTTGGCTGAGCAGCAGGCCGTTGCGATCAAAGGCATACGTTTCGCCGGTCTGGCCCGACTGCGCGATGTGCAAAATGCGCGTGAAGTCCTTGTCGGGCGAAATCCTTAGCGCCAACACCGCCAGCGCCGCGCCCCCCGGACCATGAATGGGGGCGGAAGCGAACATCGTGGGCAGATTCGCCTTCAGTTCACCATGAGCGTCGGGCAGCAAAATGAGGGCGGGAAACGGTCGCGACACGGCTGCCTCGCCGGTCAAAACGCTCTCGAAAAACTCCTTGCGATCGGCCGGAAGCGTACTGCCAATCGGTGCATCCTGATCGGCGGACAGCACCACTCCCTGGGGTGAAACGAGCACATAGCCGAGATATCCGAAACGGCTAAGGCGGGGGGACAGTTGCTTCCGCAGCGCAGCCTGACCGGGCGAAAGGATCAGCGCCCGCGACACTTCGGCTTTGTCCGCCGACTCCTTGAGCAACTCCTCGACGGCCGGCAACAGCCGCTCGTCAGCGGCGATGAACTCGGCGTCGTAGGCTTGCTCGGTCATCCAGACTCGTAGCGCGGCTACGTCGGCATTAAGGACCGTGGTCAACTCGGCAATGCGGCGCTCCCGCATCGCATTCTCGACCGAGCGACTGATCCAACGACCAACGACTCCCAACAGGACTGCGGCCAGAATTGGCCACACCCACAATTGCTTGCGCAAGAGCAAGCTGCCCATGCTAAGCGAGCGCAGCACGCTGCGCGTACTCGCCCCTACGAGCGTCAGGGTCTTCGATTGAGGGTTCGTGTCTTTCAAGGGAACCTCGCGAGGGCCATGCCATGGCACACTGGCGAGCCGAGCGTACTGCCCGATCCGCACCTATTGATGGTAACCCATCGACCACGACATGAAAAATCCGGCGGTGGCGATCGCCGTGGAATCAGGTTCAGTCGCCAGCGAGACCGGGTGGCGGATGGAGCCGGCCAAGACGCTGCATCGAGGCGATCATTTCGCGAGCAATGCGGGCAGCCCCTTCGGCCGGGCCCCCGTGCTCCAACACGACGACGAACGCGACCCGCGGAGCGTCGGCGGGTGCAAAACCTGCGAACCAGGCATGATCCTTGCCCGAGGTCTGAGCCGTGCCCGTTTTCCCGGCGATCGCGACGTTTGCCAGCCTTGCACTGGCATAGGCGGTTCCCTCCGTGTCGGCCACCGCTGCGCACATTCCTCGGCGAATCGCGGCCAGCGCTCCGGACTGGATGTTGATCGCCTCTGCGGTCGCGGAAACCGGGCCGCCATGTAACTTTAGCGTTGGCTGGAGCAACCGGCCGCCGTTGGCCAGCACGGCCACGAACCGCACGATTTGCAGGGGAGTGCAGCGGAGCGTTCCCTGACCAATCGCCAACGAGCGGGCCATCGCCACCCGCTCGGGATCCGTAGCAGCGGCCGCCGCGTGCGGCACCTCGCCCGCCGCTTCGTCCGGCAACTCGACGCCAGTTGGTCGTCCGAATCCGCAGCGTTCGGCCCAGGCCGTGAGCCGATCGACGCCGAGTGCAGTGGCATGATGGAAAAAATAGACGTTGCAACTGCAGGCCAGAGCGCGCTCGAGCGTGGCATCGCCGTGCCCAATTCCCTGCTGGCGGAAGATCTGACAGCGCAGGCTTTCGGGCGTTTCCAAAAAGCCTTGGCAAAAGAAGGGCTCCGCATCGGTCGTGACGTTTTCTTCCAACATTGCCACGGCTGTGAGCAGCTTGAAGACCGAGCCGGGAGGAATCGCCATCTTTGCCGCGCGATCGACCAACGGATGGTTCGCCGCATTGAACAGCGTCGTCAAGCGGGCCTGATCACCGGCGACCAGCAGACGTGGGTCGAATCTGGGCGCCGAGGCCGATACGTACAATTCGCCGGTCTCGACGTCCATGATTACCACCGCTCCCCCCTCCGCGCCGCCACCGGATGGACGGCAAGCACCGTCGAGAAGCGCTTCGGCGGCACGCTGCAAAACCGGATCCAGAGAAAGCACGACGTCCGACCCCGCCTGCGGCATCCGCCGATGTTCGATGCCCAGCGAATGACCGCGATGATCGATCCGATCGACGTCGATGCCGGGCCGCCCGCTTAGATTCGCCTCCGCAGAACATTCGCTGCCGGTACGACCGACGAGCCGTTCCGGATCGCGCATGCCGCTTACCGCGTCGAGGCTTTCTGCCGCGGTGGCCGGCCCGAGTTGACCGATAACATGAGCCGCCAGCGTCCCGGCGGGATACTCGCGTCGGGCGAGTTCGACGACCCTTACACCTGGAAACTCCGCTGGATGCGCCGCGATTTCGGCTGCGACCTCCGGTGGAATGTCCTCCAACAGCGGATGAAACTCTTCCTGTTCGGCGAGAATCACGAGTGCCGGCGTTGCGGCTGCCT
>DATJTR010000026.1:0-9225 GCA_035503215.1 Pirellulales bacterium | reverse complement strand
ACTCCTTGGTGGTAGCAGTGTTCCTGCCAGTGCATCCCCCGATTCCAGGGAGTGAATGCCCCCCCCGAACGTTGATTCCTGCGACGCTGGTGCTACACTAACTGTCCATCATTTTAGGGGGTTCTGTTCCCCGCACAGGTCGAGTGCAGGCGACGCAAGCATTTTTTCGGTGATCGTCGAAAAACCGTTTGAGAGGTGGATTCACAAATCCCCTGGGGCAGTGCAATGGGGCCTGATCTTGCAGTTCGGACTCACGTTCCGTCGGAAGACGAAGCACAAACGGCGAGTGACCGCTGCGAGTCGCAGAGCAAGTGGCGCGGCCGCCTCAAATCTTCGGCGGTATGCTTGTTTCTGCTCGTCGTCGTGGGGCTCGTGTTTGGGCAAACGCTCCGGCACGGTTTGCTGATCGTCGACGACAGCGTTTTCGTCTACGAGAATCCGCACGTCTCGGCAGGATTGACCGGCGAGGGAATCCGTTGGGCCTTCACCGACGGCCCCTATGGCGAGTGGTACCCGCTGGCCATGCTGTCGCACATGCTCGATTGCCAGCTCTACGGATTGCAACCGTGGGGGCATCATT
Organism: Pirellulales bacterium; assembly: GCA_035503215.1. GTDB lineage: Bacteria > Planctomycetota > Planctomycetia > Pirellulales > PALSA-1355 > DATJTR01. The sequence goes on along the minus strand of DATJTR010000026.1, from coordinate 8,645 downwards.
TGACGAGCGTGCTCATCCACGCGGCCACGGCGATGGCACTCTTTCTCGTGCTGCGGGCAATGACCGGCGAATTCTGGCCGAGCGTGTTGGTCGCTGCGCTGTTCGCCGTCCATCCGCAGCGCGTCGAATCGGTGGCCTGGGTGGCCGAACGCAAGGACGTGCTGAGCGGATTCTTTTTCGTGCTCACGCTGGCGGCCTATCTTGGCTATGTTCGCCAAGGCCGGTCGATTTGGCGCTATTTGCTGGTCGTCGTGCTCTTCGCGCTGGGGTTGATGTCGAAGCCGATGATCGTGACGCTGCCGGCGGTTTTGTGTCTGTTGGATTTCTGGCCACTGGCTCGATTCGGCGCAGCCCGCGACGTTCCCTCATCGACCGCATCGGTGCCTCGGCCTGGAGTGCTGCGGTTGGTCTTGGAAAAGCTTCCGCTTGTCGTGCTGGCCGTCGGAGATAGTCTGGTGACGCTCCGGACGCATCGAGCGGAGGGGGTTTCGTTCTCCTTGCTCGAGCGACTCGGCAATGGGCTGTTGGCCGTCTGCACCTATCTGGGGCAGATGATTTATCCCGTCGGACTGGCGGTCTTTTACCCGCTTTCCAAGGCGGGGCAGCCGACTTGGAAAGTCGTGGGCGCGGCCGCGGCCGTGCTGCTCGTGAGCCTGGCCCTGGTGCTGTGGCGGCGGCGCTGTCCTTATGGGTTCGTCGGTTGGTTTTGGTACTTGGGCATGTTGTCTCCGGTACTGGGGGTGTTCAAGTTCTCCGCCAACTCGCTGGCCGATCGTTACACCTACCTGCCGAGCATCGGACTCGCAATCGCGGTTGTCTGGGGCCTCGCCCGAGGAATGGCCGTTTTGAAGGCGCCAGCCTGGAGCGGCCTGGCGTGCGGCGGAGCTTTGGTCGTGGGGCTCACGATTTGTGCCGCCCGGCAAACGTCGCACTGGCACGACGATTTCACGCTTTGGAATCGGGCGAAGGCATGCACCGCGAGGCATGGCGAAGTCGAAGCGCAGCTCGGCGCCGCCTTCGAGCGAACCGGCCGGATCGACGATGCCATCGCCTGCTACTACCGTGCGGTCGAACTCGAAGGCTGTTATCGACCCTATTGCCGACTGGGGCTGCTGTTGGCCAAACGGGGAAAAGTAGTCGAGGCCATGCCACTGTTGCGTCGTGCCGTGGAGATCGAACCCGGGGCGTTCGATGCCCATTTGAACCTAGGGTTGGCACTGGCGGTGCAGCAGCAGTTCGACGAGGCAACGCGGCAATTCCAGCAGGCTGTGGAAATCAACCCGGCGAACGCCAACGCCCATGGCGGCCTGGCATTCGTGCACATGAGGCGCGGAGAGCTGGACGCCGCCCGAGCCGAGCTTGAACGGGCGCTCGAAATCGATCCGCGACACGCTCCGGCGCATGTCGACCTGGCATCGGTTCTGCTAAAGCTGGGGCAAACGGGCGAGGCCAAAGCGCACTTCGAAGCGGCGCTCACGCTCGACCCTAACAACCGCGCGGCCCAAGCCGGCTTGCGTAGGCTCGAGCGTACCGCGACAGGGCAACCCTCGCTTTGAGCCGTTTGGCGGCTCGGTGGACTCTGGGAATCGCGCCTAACGTCAGTCGCTGGCTTCGCGCACGACGGGTTCCATGACCTTCGTGTTTCGCTCCAAGGCCAAAACGATGGTCCGCTGTTCGGTGCCGTTGGCGGCCGACGCCACCACGGGAATCACTTGCCGTTGGTTGGGCAAACTCATGCGGAGCGTGAATGAGCCATCCGGCCGCAGCTTGACCGGTTCGCCGCGGACGGCGACGTGCGAATCGGGCTCGGTCACGCCGTAGAGGATCATTTCGGCATCAACTTCCAGTTTGAACAGCCCGCGGTTGGGGAATAGGGCCTCGGTTCCTTCGCCGTAACGCGTCATCAGGGGCGAGCCCATGGGGCGGCGGAGCCGTTCTTCGAACAACTGCTGAAGTTCCTGATTGGCCCCTTCGGCGGCATAGCCGCCGCTCATGGCGTAAATCTTGTCGAAGTTCTCGGCCACGCCGCTCCAGTGTTCGTCGATGGCGTCGCTGGTGCCGGGGGCGGGCGGAGTGACGACGTTGCTGCGCGCGATCGAGAAGAAACGGCCGCTGACGGCCAGATAGCCGATTTCCACCCGATAGTTCTTCACTGGCCCGGCAACGTGGAGATACCAGTTCGACACGCCGCCATGGATGATGATGTCCTCGACGATCCGCTCCGAGGCGCTGGCCCCCTCCCCTTCCGAGACTTCCAGCAGTCGCAAGCAAGGGCGGGCGAGATGCCATTCCTGGCCCATTGCTGCCCGAGCCCGATCGATGCTCGAACTGGTCAATTCCCAGAAGGCATGGAGCCAGAAAGCATCGCGGACCAAAACGACGATGCGGTCGCGGCGAGCCGAGGCTGGCTGGCCGTTGGTGCCGATCGCCAAGTTCTTGGTTTGTTCGAGTTTCTCCTTGATCTGCCGCAAGTGTTTCAGCACCCGCGGGCTTGTCGGCTTGCGGGAAGGCGCCGGGGGCAAGCTTTTGCTCGCGCGGCTGGCGGCGTGTCCGTTGACCGAACGACTGCCCGTGGCGGCGCTGTGGCTGACGGCGACTGGCGCCGCCGGAGTGTGCGCCGTAGTCCGGCGTGCGCTCGTGGTCGCGGCGGTTACTTTGCTGGGTGGGGAGCGGCGAGCGGGAGCGAGCGCCTTTTTGGCAGCCGCTCGTTTCGCGCTCAATAGCGCCCGAATCAGTTGGTCTTTCCGCATGGAATGCCAACCGCGGACGCCGCCTTGGCGGGCCATTTGGGCCAAATCTTTTTGCGTGTACGTTTGAAGAGATGCTGGGGTCATCAAGGGAAACTACCTCCGCTCGGGGCCAGCACAGCGCAACTTGGGGGGATTGCGAGGCGGGAAGTCGTGGTGTGTGAGCGTCCTCCATGACCGGACCAAACGCTCGAAACCCTGGCAGCCATTCCCTAGCCACCTAAGGCGACATCTCGCTATCGGGCCGAATCGGCGCGACGACGAACGTCCAACACTACGGATCGCTTTGCTGCGAATCGTCGAGACCGTGCAGCGAACTTGTTTTCAGCCGTATGGTTCGCGTGGGCGAAAGCAGTCCATGTGCGCAGCCCCCGCCTCAAACGGCTCGATTTCGACGTCAAACGACCAGCGCGCACCACGAGGGTCGGGAGCGACACCTGACCGACTCGACATCTTCTGGACCGCCGGAAGCAAGTGATACACCGCCCTGGGGCCGAAAACATCTGATAAAGCGAGTTTAATCGAATGTCGCCAAGCACGCAATTGGCTGCCGTTGCTTAGGGGGGAGCGAGCTGTCTTTTTTGTCGCAATTCACTTGGCAACAATGACTTGGCGATGCCCCCAAAAGGGCTAGTGGAGGGGTGCTGGGGACGCGCGGGAGTTGCCGTTTTTCTGATGCTGGGATAAGCCGGGACGCTATTGGAGAGGGCCCAGAGACGATTGCGGACGGGGCCCATTTGGGGAGACGATGAGGGCACTAACCTCCAGCGATTGTGACACTTATCTGACATTGTGAAAAAAAACACGAATTTGCCCTCCGGGTAATTGACCCCTACCTAAGCGTTAGTTAACATTTCCACAACCTTAAGGGATCGTAATGGCTTCGCCGGCGGAAGCGCCCCCGGATTGCACCGCCATTGCAATCGCAAAAAGGTGGGCGGAAATCTCCGCGGGGGCTAATCAGGCCCGCGCTGCTATGTCCTTTGTTCGATGTGCGGGGGGCCTCGTTTCCTAGGCGAGGCACGATACGTGGCAGAACTCCCGCCAGAGCGTTCACCCGTCGCCATTGCCCTCGAGTGGTCGACGACGATCATGACGATCGCCGCCGAGATGGTGGTGCCAGGTCTCCTGGGGCACTGGCTCGACGTCAAGGCGGGAACGTCCGCGTTGTTTCTGCTGATTGGTTTCGCCTTGGGCGGTTTGATGGCGGCGTTGAGCTTGGCTCGGATTGCCAGGAACGGCGCACGAAAACAACGTTAGTCGGTCTAGCCAACGGTGCCGTCGGTCTGGCCAACAGTGCACGAGGATTCGCGTGCTGGATCCGTGGTCGGAATCGCGTTCGAAATTTCGCAGACCTGGTCGTACGATGCCAAGTAGTCTTTCACCCCAAGCGAAGGCTGCGTTTCACGCCCTTGGCCGGCTGGGGTTGGTTGCGCAAGGCGCCGTCGTGGCGGCCAGCGTGGCTGTCGTCTGGTTGCTCATCGCCCCGATCGGCTATGCGACCCTGGGGACGGACGGCGTATTGCAGTCGGCCATGGCGGGTGGGCTTTCGCTCTGCGCGGCTCTGTTTGCCTTGGTCCTTGGCAGCTTTTTCCATGGTTCCGCAGCCGCCATGTGCGGTATGGTCACCGGGATGTTTGCCCGCATGTCGGTGGCACTGGTGGTCGTTGCCGCCGCGCAGCAAGGCGTGGCGCTGCTGGCCGGAAGTGCCTTGGTCCTGGACCTGGTGATTTTCTACCTGGCGACGCTGGCCGTCGAAACCTCGCTGCTGGTCGCCCGGGTTCAACTCGAATCGGCGCGTTCGGTCGCCGCATTGCCGAAGGCGGTGTGATGAAATGATGGCCGACGATCAACATTCCGCCGATCACGCGGGCGCGCACGAGATGGAAGGGCATGGCACGGCCGGACATGCCATGGCCCAGCATGGAGCGGCCGGGCACGGCGGGCATGGCCACGATCCGTTGGCCTCGGATCATTTGATCGGCCACGTGAAGGACGCCACCTATTTCGAAGTTCCCCGGTTCATGGGGGGGCAATGGTCGATCCCGCAGCTGCGTCCTGCCGGCAGTCCACCGATCGCCAAGATTCACATCGGTTTTTCGCCGATCGACGATCGGATCGAGCCGTTCGAGATGAAGGTCACCAAGTTCATGGTCATCGAAATGATCGTGGCCGTGCTGCTCGTGGTCGTGTTTTCCCGGCTGGCCGGCCAATTGAAACGAAACGGTGCGGCCAAGGGGCCTTGGCAGAATGCCTTGGAAGCGATGATTCTGTTCATTCGCGACCAGGTGGCTCGGCCGGCCATCGGCGGCCATGATGCCGACCGCTTCATGCCCTTTTTGCTGACGATGTTCTTCTTCGTCGTCTCCTGCAACCTGTTCGGCATGCTGCCTTGGGGCGGCTCGCCGACCGGTGCGCTGGCCACGACCGGCGCGCTGGCGGTTTTGACGTTCGCCACGGTGGTGCTGTCGGGCATGGCGAAGCTGGGGCCGGTGGGCTTTTGGGTTGGCCAGGTTCCGCACATGGATTTGCCCTTTGTTTTGGCTATCTTCCTCAAGCCGGGAATCTTCTTCATCGAAGTTTTGGGCATGTGCATCAAGCACTTCATCCTGGCCATGCGTTTGCTGGCAAACATGATGGCCGGCCACCTGGTGTTGGCGGTGATTCTGGCGTTCATCGCGGCCAGCGTGGGAAGCGCGGCCTGGTATGCCGTAGCGCCGGCCAGCATTCTGGGGGCCGTGGCCCTGAGCTTACTCGAGTTGTTCGTGGCTTTCCTGCAAGCCTACATTTTCACGTTTCTTTCGGCATTGTTTATTGGCATGGCCGTACATCCGCACTAGCGCACCGAAGGTCGTGCGCGGCGGCTGAGCCAAATCCCCCCCCCTACCCTCAAAGCTTTGATAGGAGACCGAATCAGTGAACCGCTTCTTCAAAATCGCTCTGCTCTGTTTGGCAGTCGTCGTGATGGGAATGCCCGTGAAGGCTCAAGCTCAAGAACCGGGTGCCGCGGCCGCCGATGCCTCGCCGGTGAGCAAGAGCACGGCCGTTTACCTGGGTGGTGCCTTCGGCGCCGGCCTGGTCATCTTGGGCGCCGGATTCGGCATCGGCAAGATTGGTTCGAGCGCCGTGGAAAGCATGGCCCGGCAGCCGGAAGTCGCCGGCAACATCCAAACTGCGATGATCATCGCGGCGGCACTGATCGAAGGTGCCACGTTCTTCGCGCTGATCGTCTGCATGCTCTTTAATAAGTAGTTTGACTGGTTCATTGGGTCTCCAGAGAGAATGTCTCGAGAGAGAGCGAGGTTCGTGATGAGCTGGGTTCGGGCGGCCTTTCTTCTGGCAATCTTCGGCGGCAGCGTCGGTCTTCCGGCCCATGGGCTGGCGCAAGATGGCATCCGATCGGAGCTGCGTCACGCGGAGCAGGAATTGGAAGAGGCGGCGCGGTCCGATCCGAGTCACGGGAACGTGAAGACCGATCCCTTGGCCTTCGATCCGGACCTGGCGATTTGCACGCTGATCGTGTTCGTCGTGCTGATGGCCGTGCTGTGGAAGTTTGCCTGGGGACCGATCCTGGCCGGCTTGGAAAAGCGCGAGCATTCGATCGCTCACGAGATCAGCGAAGCCAAACGCCAGCGCGAAGAGGCCGACGCTCTCGTGGCCAAGTACGAAGCCCGGCTGGCCGCCGCCGGAGACCAGGTGCGATCGCTCTTGGACGAAGGCCGGCGCGACGCTGAATCGGCCAAGCAGGCGATTTTGGCGGAGGCCAAGAGTGCGGCCGAGTCGGAGCGGTTGCGGGCGGTGAGGGAAATCGAAACGGCCACTGACGGGGCATTGCGTTCGCTGGCCGAACGCAGTGCTCAATTGGCGGTCGAATTGGCCGGCAAGATCGTTCGCAAGAACCTCACGCCGGCCGACCACACCCGATTGATCGACGAAGCCGTGGAGAAATTCACGGTCACGCCGAGCAAGAATTAGGTTTCGCTTAAGTAGTTCGTATTTTGCGTGGGCGGCCCCGGGGCGTAATGATTGGCGAGTCTCCTCGCCATCTCGGCCTCCCGTCGAGCCGCTCGGGCGGCAGTTTATTGAAGCCAAGGCCATGACCAAGTCGAACTCCGATCCAGCGCCTCAAAATGCTGTCGATGCTTCGGCCGCCGATGCTCCGGCCGCCGGCATCGCCGACGTGTCGCTCGCAGAGATCTCGGCGACCTACGCCAAGGCGCTGCTGGCAGTGTGCGAAGAAGCGAGCAAGACGACCAAGGTGGCTGCCGAGGCGGCGGATATTGCGAGTTGGCTGGCCGGGCAGCCGAAGTTCGAACAGGTGCTGGCTTCGGAATTGCTTGGCGACGACGAAAAGCAACGCATCATCGATCGGGTCTTTGCCACGCGCTATGACCAAACGCTGGTCGATTTCTTGCGGGTGCTTTCGCGGCGCGATCGGCTGGGGCTGTTGCGGCCGATTCTCATCGAGGTGGGGCGGCAGCACCGCGAAATCCGCGGTCACGTACACGTGCAAATCACCACGGCCACCCCGCTGGCCGAAGCGGCCGCGGCGAAACTGGCTAGCGCCTTGCGGGCGTTGGTCGACGGGGAGCCGCAGCTAGAGATCAAGGTCGATCCCGAATTGATCGGCGGCACGGTCGTTCGCATCGGCGACACGGTTTACGATGGCTCGGTGGCCCGGCAATTACAGCGACTCGAGTCGCAAATGATCAACAGGAGTGTCCATGAAATTCAAAGCCGACGAGATCGCTTCCGTCATTCAAGCGGAAATTGAAACGTTTCACTCGCAGATCGACGTTCGCGAAGTCGGACGCGTGCTGGAGGTGGGAGACGGCATCGCGCGCGTTTACGGCCTGTCGGGGGTCATGTCGGGCGAAATGGTCGAGTTTCCCGGCGGCGTGATCGGTTTGGCCTTCAATCTCGAGGAAAGCTCGGTCGGCGTGATCATTCTGGGCGACTACCTCAAGATCAAAGAAGGGGACGAAGTCCGCAGCACCGGCCGCCTGCTCAGCGTGCCGGTGGGCCCGGCCGTCATTGGCCGGGTGGTCGACCCGTTGGGCAATCCGTTGGATGGCAAGGGGCCGATCGTTTCGACCGAGCGCCGCGACGTGGAGATCATGGCTCCGGGCGTCTCGCAGCGCAAGCCGGTCACCGAGCCCTTGCTCACCGGCATCAAGGCGATCGACGCCATGACGCCGATCGGGCGCGGACAGCGCGAGCTGATCATCGGCGACCGCAAGACGGGCAAGACGGCCATCGGCATCGACGCGATCATCAATCAAAAGAACTCGGGGGTGAAGTGCTTTTACGTCGCGGTCGGTCAGAAGGAATCGACCACGGCCGGGGTGATCGAGGCCTTGCGCAAGCACGGGGCGATGGACTACACGACCGTGGTGGTGTCGAGTGCCAGCGACCCGGCGCCGCTGCAATACGTGGCGCCGTACGCCGGCACGTCGATGGCCGAATACTTCATGTATCGCGGCGAACACGCCCTGATCGTGTACGACGACTTGTCCAAGCAAGCCACGGCCTACCGGCAACTGTCGCTGCTGATGCGGCGGCCGCCCGGCCGCGAAGCCTATCCGGGGGACGTGTTTTTCGCCCACAGCCGGCTGCTGGAAGCGCCCGTCGGTGAAGCGGTGATTGGGCGCGTGGTGAATCCGCTGGGTCAGCCGCTTGATGGCGGCCCGGCCATCCCGATGACCGAAACCCGCAAGATGGACATCGTCGCCCCCGGCATCGCCGAGCGCCAGCCGGTCAAGGAACCCCTGCAAACCGGCATCAAGGCGATCGACAGCATGATTCCCATCGGCCGAGGCCAGCGCGAGCTGATCATCGGCGACCGCAAGACCGGCAAAACCGCCATCGCCATCGACACGATCATTGCCCAGAAAGGCA
>DATJTR010000025.1:0-4416 GCA_035503215.1 Pirellulales bacterium | reverse complement strand
GAACTGAAAAATCATCCCGAAGCGCCGGTTGCGCAGCGTGTCGCGGCGGGCGCGCGACCACTGATCGATGCGCTCGCCGGCGAAGAGGATTTCGCCACTGTCGGCCTGGTCGAGCGTGGCGCAGACGTGCAGCAGGGTACTTTTGCCCGATCCGCTCTGGCCGATGATCGACAAGAATTCTCCCTGCGACACATCGAGGTCGACGCCGCGGAGCACTGGGATTTCGACATTGGCCTTGCGATAAGATTTCTTTACGCCGCGGGCCGAAAGGAGCGTGGGCCGCGCACCTGGTTCCTGTACGTCGTCGCGCGAGCAATCGGCAATCGACAACGTCGGCCGTGGACCAGCGGCTCGCGCGGCATCGGCCGGCGGAACTGGATTCGAACGCGCGGCGGACCCGCCGGGCTGGACGTCACTCATAGCGCAAAGCCTCCACGGGATGCAGGCGGGCGGCCCGGCGGGCCGGCAGAATGCTGGCGACCACGGCGATCAACATCGCGCCGGCAACGATCCAGGAGACCGTTAGCGGATCGACCAGCGTGGGAATCTGTTGGAAGTAGTAGATCGCCGGATCGAACACTTCCCGGCCGGTAATCACGCCGAGCAGCTCGGCGATCTGATTGATGTTGACGACGAACAACAATCCCAGCGCCATGCCCACGCCAGAGCCGACGATGCCGAGCAACAGGCCATAGGCCAAAAAGATGCCCATGATGCCGGTCCCCGAGGCGCCGAGCGATTTGAGGATGCCGATGTCGCGGGTTTTTTCCACGACGATCATGAAGAAGATCGCCAGGATGCCGAAGCCGGCCACGGCGATGATCATGAACAGGAGCACGTTGAGAATGGCCGTTTCCATCTGCACGGCGGCCAATAGCGGACCTTGCTTGTCGCGCCAAGTTTGCACCGAGTAAAGCTCGGAGGGGAAAGCGGCCTGCAGGCGGTGGCAAACCTCGTCGCCGTTGGCCCCCGGCCGCAAGCGAATTTGGATGGCGGTCACGCTGGCCACGCCTGTGGTCTTGCCATCCATGCCGCGCATCTTTTGCAACTTTTCGAGCGGCACGAAGACGAACGCGCTGTCGTACTCGCTCATCTTGCTCTCGTAAAAGTCGACCACCGTGAAGGTGTCCATCGAGCCTTTGGGCGGATTGCCGGCCGTGGGAACGAGCAGCGTGACGTCGTCGCCGGGCAGAAGCAAGAATCCTTCCTTGCCGGCGCTCGTGCGGTAATTGGCTAGCGCGATGCCCAGCACGGCGCCGGTGTGCTGTTCGGTTTCGGGATCAAAAACTTTTTCCGGCTCTCGGCGTTTGGCAAAAATGTCGTCGTCATCGGAGAGCTTGAATTCACCGTTAGGCTCGGCGGCGGGCGCAGCGGGGTCGGCCCCGGCGGTCGAGGGATCGGCGGCGGTTGCCGAGCCGTCGTTTGCGGGAGCGGCGGCGTCGGCAGTGGCGGCGACGGTGCGATCGGTGGGCTCGTCGGGCGCGGGGGCCGAGCCGGCGGCGCGCGCCGGTTGGTTCATCTCTGGAGGGGCGACCATGCTTTGGTCATATTCTTTGCGGCGGAGGGCCTGCCAGCGACGGTGTTTCCAACCGGCAATCTCCATTTGCGGCCGTGAAACCGCACCTTTCCCGCCCTGATGATCTTGCGTGTCGTAGCCCTCTTCCCGCAGATCGAAACTCAACTCCTGGCGGTTGGCCGGATGCTGCAAAAACTGCGAGCAATCGCTGACGTTGGCGTGGGTCTTGCCATCGATGCCGATCAGATTGACTTGCCGGGTCACCGTTTCGCCGCGCACCTGAAAGCTGAGCATGCCGGGGACGATGATCGTGGGCGTCATCCCGGCGATGTCGTCGCCGCCGATGCGGCGGATTTCCTCCATGTGGTACTGCGGGTCCGGAAATCCCCCCAGGCTGCGACTTTCGAAGACGATGTCGGAGAGAATGTTGTGGATCCTCTCCTGCATCTCGCGGTTGAAGCCGGCCATCACGCTGTTGACGACGATCATCGTCGCCACGCCGAGAGTCACGCTGATGATCGAGGCCAGCGCGATGTAGCGCGTTCGCAAATAGCGCCAGCAAAGCAAGAACTTATACATAGCCGATCCTTGGCAGTTTTGAGCTGAATGAAACGACCTTCCCGAGCGGGTCAATTCTCCTTGAGCGCTTCCAATCGCAGCAGTGGAAACAAAATCACATCGCGAATCGTCTGACTGCCGACCAGCAGCATCACCAGCCGATCGATTCCCAGTCCCAATCCGCCCGCCGGAGGCATCCCCGACCGCATGGCTCGCAAAAAGTCGTGGTCCATTTTGGCCATCGAATCTTCCTCTTTCTGGCCGGCTAACTGGGTGCGGAACAATTGCTCCTGCAAGTCGGGATCGTTCAGCTCGGTGTAGGCGTTGGCGATCTCCATGCCTTCGACGAAGAGCTCGAAGCGTTCGGCAACCGCGAGATTCGACGTCTTGCGCTTCGTGAGCGGACAGATGGCGGCCGGATAATCGAGCACGAAAATCGGACCTTTGAGCTGCCCTTCGACGCGATGCTCGAACACCTCGCTCTTCACGACGTCGGGATCCTTGCCGGCCGTCTCCAAGCCCAGAGAATCGGCCAGCCGCTTCACGGCCGAAGGATCGCCGGCCGGCACGCCGGCGTATTGCGTGAACAGCTCGTCGTACGTGTGCCGGGCGAAAGGCGGGGTGAAGTCGATCGTCGCTTCGCCCCACTGAATCTTTCGGCCCGCGCCAATGGCGTCGAGCGCGCCGGTGATCAGCTTCTCGGTCAGGTCCATCATCGAGCGATAGTCGCCGTAGGCCTGATAGGCTTCGAGCATGGTGAACTCGGGATTGTGGCGAGGGCTGATTCCCTCGTTTCGATAGACCCGGCCGAGTTCGTACACCCGTTCCATGCCGCCGACGAGCAGCCGCTTGAGGTGCAGCTCCAGGGCGATGCGCATGAAGAGGGGCATGTCGAGCGCGTTGTGATGGGTTTTGAACGGTCGGGCCGCCGCCCCGCCGGCGATCGAGTGGAGGGTCGGTCCTTCGATTTCGACGAATCCCTCCCCCGCCAGGGTGCCGCGAATCGAGCGGACGATTTCGGTCCGCTTGCGGAACCTCTCCAGCACCCCTTCGCCATAGGTCAGGTCGAGATGGCGCAGCCGCTGCCGCATCTCGGGATCGGTGAGGCCGTGGTACTTTTCGGGGGGGGGATCGAGCGTTTTGGTGAGCAGGTAGAGCTTTTCGGCGAAAATGCTCAATTCGCCGGTGCGGGTGCGCTTTAGTTCGCCATCGACACCGATCAAATCTCCCAAGTCGAAGCACTCGGCGAGGGCCCAATTCTCTTCGCCGATCTGCTGCCGGCCGATGAGCAGTTGGAGCTGGCCGGTCCAGTCGCGAATGTCGATGAAAATCAGCTTTCCCTTTTTCCGTTCCAGCACGATGCGCCCGGCCGCCCGGACACGGGGCCCATGCTGCACCGGATCTGGAGTCCGGCCTTCACCACCGGCGGGAGCAGGAGGAGCCGGCTCGACGGTGATTTCAGGCTCGCGCGCGCGGATTTTGGCGATCGCCTGGTGGTCGTCGAAACGGTGTCCCCAGGGGTCGTAGCCAAGCTCGCGGATTTTGCGCAGCTTTTCGCGGCGCGCTTCTTCCGGCTTCATCGAGAGATTCTCAGGTCACGCATCGCCGGGTTGGACGGGTAAAAGCAATGGGGCTGGAGACAAAAGACGGAAAATGAACGATCGCGGTGCCAGGGAGAGCAAACCACTTGCCCATGGTCTGCGTAGGAGACCGCGGGCGCGGCTCCGATCCGGATCGCTCAATTCGCGTTTAACCTCAAGAATCGCAACATTTTAGTGAAAGCCCTCGCGCGGTCAATGTCAAAGCCACGGGGGGCCAGCACCGGGACGCTGCCTCGTGTCACCGTTCTGGACGCTCGCTAGCTGCTAGGAGCGGACTTGGGGGGCCGCTTTCGGATGCCAGCAGGCCTCGCCGGCAGCGAGCGTTTATTTGCCGCCGCAGTTCCCCGGCTCGCTGGCCTTTCGGCGAAAGGCGGAAGTTTGTCCTAAGTTTTTAGTGCCGGCCGGCTGGATGCCTGCTGGACAGTCGGCCGGGCAGCCGAACAATGTGAACAAACAGGACGGCCGGGCGGGGGTAGCGTTTTTCCCCGAGGGAGAACGGGATGACGAGGGATTTTCTTCACGAGCGACCGGGGCTCTATTGCATTGAATTGCGGACCGCCAATTGGCCGGCCAGCGTGGAATGGTATCGCCACGTGCTCGGTCTGCGGGTGCTCGTGCGCGTCGTGGAAGACGGCTATGCGCTGCTGGAAGCGGGCGACACGCGTTTGGCCCTGTTGGCCCGCGAATCGGCTGGTGAACCGTCGGCGCGGATCAGTTTTGCCTTCGAGGTCCACGACCTCG
>DATJTR010000024.1:0-2811 GCA_035503215.1 Pirellulales bacterium | reverse complement strand
GGATTTAACTGCGCCACGGACGCCGGCGAATCGGCCGGAGGATCGGGCACCGGTGAGCGGGCGCCGAAGAAGAACGATCGCTCGCGCCAATACTCGTGATCGCGGAGGTGGTGAAATCGGTTGTCGCCCTCGTGGCGGTCGTGTCGATCGTCGGCCGGGCTCGTGCCGACCTGCCGGTGATCCAAAGATCGTTGAACGATCGAAAGTTCCATTTGCCGATGGTCGAGTTCGGCTTGTACCGACGGCTGCCCCGACGGACCGGGTGCTGGCCCGCCGTCCAGCACGGCACGACCCTGGTGTTGCACGAAGTCGCGGGCGCGCTGGCGATCGGCTGCCGGCAGCCTGGACTCGCTGGCGGACAACAAAGCTGGCGAGGGGGGAAGGACGATCGTGCGAGCCACGGAGTGCCCGTGGTGAACGCTTGACGGCATTGCCGACCGATCACCGGCGAACTGGCTTTGAGGCGCATGGCCGCCCAGGCCGTCGGGATGTATCGCAGCAAAATTCGCCGCGCCTTGGATTGCGCCGGAACCATGCGGTCCGCCCTCAAAGCTGCCGTGCGAGATCGAATCGGTCACCCGTGAGCCGTGCTTCGGCGGCACCTCAAAAAACGAGTTACCGGCGGAACGAGCCGAGTGTCCCGGCAAGCTCAAACCGTGATGCGACGCGCCGGATGGAATGCCCAGGCCAGGCGCTGCGCCAGCGGCGTGGCCGCCGGCGAGGCCACGGTTCATGCCGCCGTGATGCTGGCTTAGTGCCGGAGCACCAGAAGCGGCATCGTGCGCGCTGGCCGAGCCTCCGACAAACTGCGTCAGGACCAACAGCACCGTGAAACCAAACGCTCGTCGGCGCATGCACGCTCTCCCACCTGGCATAGTCCGCGCGCTGGATCGTGGAAAACCGACTCAACCCGGCGCACTCGACGTCACGATTGACGCGAAACGGTCGGGCCGCTGGCCCAAGTTCCGCGAACTCAATTGTAGACGCCCGAACCGATGCCTCGCGACCTCCGGCCGAGGAAAAACCTGCTTGCCGGGGCCGGGGGGATTCGCGTCTCGACGGTTAGCCGCCGCGACGCTGATTGATCCGGCGGACCGTGTTGCCATAAAAGTGGCCCGGTCGGCTGGGTCGAGTGGTAATCGGCATGCTACGGATCGTGGCCCGATCCATGTTGGTGGCCGCCTCGGCGGGGGTGGAAACGGCCGTGGCGGCGGCGATCAAAGCGCTGGCAATCAGAATCCGCGCGACAAACATGTCACTCTCTCCTCACGAGGGGGTCGTTGGCTGACTACATGGGGCGCGACGAAGGCACCATCAATGGGTCGTCGGCTTGGTTTGCTGGCAAAGCTTTTTTGGTCATCGGCAGGCGGCAGGTGGGAATTTCGATGGCTCGGGCCGCAACCGGACATTTTTCGGGATTCCTCAGACGATCTGCGACGTTGGGATGGTTCTGGCGGACTGTGCCGGCAGTGAGGGAGTGGGCGGAGCGCACGAGAAACGCTCGCTTGGTTCGCCGGCTAAGGTGTCCACCTCAAACTCCGGTTCAAATGCCGAGCGTTTTCCGCTATTTTTAGGGCTCGTTGGGGCTTTCAGGCGGGCAGGCGTGCAACCACGCTGCCCGACGGCCGTCGTGGCTCGACTTCTTTTTGGCCTTGAGCGGCACTGCCGTTAGGTTTTTCGGGAGATTGATCGAATGCAGACTCTCAGTCGGGCCCACGCCGCTCTCCTGGCTTGCGGATTCATTCTTGCCCTCGAAGGGTTTGGCACACCGATGCTGGCACGCGCCCAAGTGATCGTTCCTGGAACCGGTCAACGTGCCGATCGGATCGGGGACGATTTCGAAGACCCAAAATGGGCCTACATTTCCAACAATCCGAAAAGCAGCCACGAGCAAGACGATCAGATTCGCAGCCCGAGTGGTCAGTCGACCAATCGCCGTTGGTCCGAGAGTGCCAAGCGAGGGCATCCCGACGTGATCGAGCGCGTGCCGACTCCTTCCGGGGGGCTACCGGGAAGTCAAGGCGCCCTCAAGCTGCGAACACAACGCTCCGGCGTGCCCGGGTCGATCAGTGGTCAGAACATGCAGGATGACCTGATCTGTAACGTATTTGGTGGGCCCTACGCCGTGCAATCGGAGCCGAGTGTGGTGGTGCGGGTGTACTTACCCCCCTTCGAAGAATGGGAACAACGGCAAGGCAACACCTTCGGCGTGCGGCTTTCGGTCGAGGGTTATCGGCCCAACGACAACAAGCGCGATACCTACTGGCCCGGGATGTTCATCTACTATTACCCCCCGGGCACCGTGCGCGGCAAGGATGGTCAGTCGCAGGACCGCCCGGCGTATGCGCAAGTGGTCGTTCGGGGCGGGCCATTGGGCCAAGATATGTGGGGACCCAAAATGGCCGAACCGGGCTGGTGGACGCTGGGCATGTCGTGTTCCGGCGACGGCATGATCCACTATTTCGCCCACCAGGGAGTCGGCAATTTGACCCGGGCCGACTTGATCACGTCGCAAAGCCCCTACGGCTTTTCGGCCGAGCGGCTGCAAAGCTTTTTCTTCGATCTGGTCAACCGCGAGGACGGGCAGACCTGGTCGACGACATGGATCATCGACGATCCGACCCTTTATTTCGGCGAGCGACCGATCCGCAGCCCGAACTTGGGAACGAGCGGCGGCAAGGACGAAGGGGGCGGCTGGGGGCTGTTCGGCCGACGCCGGCGCTGACGGCGCGCGTCGCCCTGCAGGCGGCGTCGATCAAGCCGTCCAGTGTTTGCCTTGCCACGTGTCGCGGCGAGCGAATTCGGCTTCCA
>DATJTR010000023.1:0-8601 GCA_035503215.1 Pirellulales bacterium | reverse complement strand
CGGACTTTTTGGCCCGCTGGTGATTGACGAGCCGCATCCCCCTTTTACCTACGATCGGGAAGAAATCCTGCTGTTCAACGATTGGTTTTTGAAGACGAGCGAGGAGATTCTGGCCGAGCTGGTGAAACCGGGCGCGGCGATGGTTGAGCCGATGAAAAAACCGGGGGACGAATCCCCGGGAAAAATGGCCGGCGAAATGCCGCGGAAAATGCCCGAAAAAATGCAAATGTCGGGCCAGCCGGACGTCGGCGACGTGCCGTTCGAGTCGATCTTGTTCAACGGTCGCGGCCGGTTTACAGGCGATGACGACGCCCCCTTGGCGAAGGTGTCGGTCAAGCGGGGCGAAGTCGTGCGGCTGCGACTGATCAATGGCTCGACGACGTACGCCTTGCGGTTTCAGATCGATGGGCATCGACTGACGGTCGTGATGGCCGACGGCGCGCCGATCAAGCCGATCGAAGTCGACAATCTGCTGATCCACGTCGGCGAACGCTACGATGTGTTGCTCACGGCCGATCAAAGCGGCGCGGCTTGGATTCGTGCCGCCACGCTGGCCGGCGGCGAGGGGCGGGCCGTCTTGCACTACGACGATACGCCGGGCGCCCAGCCCCCTCGCGAACCAGCTCCCTGGGGCGGCAACGGGCTGAAGCCCGGCGACCTCCGTTCCCCCTCGCCGGTCACCTTGGCCGAAAATCCCCAAGAGATCCGCTTACGGCTTGGTGGATCGATGATGCCCTACCGCTGGACGATCAACGACGAAGAATATCCAAAGGCCGAGCCGATCCGCCTGAAGACCGGCGAACAAGTCCGCTTCGTCTTGGAAAACCCGACGGGGATGAGCCATCCGTTTCATCTGCACGGGCACTATTTTCATGTGCTCGGCGCGCCCGACGCGCTAAACCTGACCGATCCGCCGCAAAAGGATACGGTCAGCGTGCCAGTCGGCGGAACGCTCGTGCTGGCCTGGCAGGCGACGAACCCGGGACACTGGTTCTTTCACTGCCACATCGAATGGCACGCCGCGACCGGCATGGCCCGCGTCGTCGAGATCGGCTAGGCGTCGCTCTCCAAAATGGGCAATTGCCCGCATGCCCCCGCAGCGTCCACTCTGGCCTCGCGAAAGTCGTGTTATATCCGCGGGAGCAAGCCCGGGACGGGCGGTTTCCTGCACGCCGCGGCAGCGGCGACTAAAAAACCTTCATCAGCCAGACCGTGGGAGCGTAGCGGAAGAGTTGTGGGCCGACGACCGGCACTTCCATGCCGCCGAGGATGTACCAATCGGCCCCCATGTGGCAGCGGAAGCCGGGGGTCAGGCTGCAAAAGGTGTGGTTCAGGCTGGGCTGAGCGTTGACCGGCGTGTGGACGATGGTCGAGACGTAGTAGACAAAGTCGCCGAATGGCAGCGCGTTGTGCGGAGTGATGTAGTTGCCGAGAGCCAAGAAGGCGTCGACCGTCGTGGGAATGCTGAGCGGATTGTTGCCCGTGGGAATGGTGGCACCGGCGCCGCCGCGCAGCACCCAGCCGCCGGCGATGTTGCGCCAGGCGGAGATGTTCGGGCCGACGCTGGTGTAGCCGTTGCCGTTCACTGTGCT
The DNA here is from genome assembly GCA_035503215.1 of Pirellulales bacterium. Lineage (GTDB taxonomy): Bacteria > Planctomycetota > Planctomycetia > Pirellulales > PALSA-1355 > DATJTR01. The sequence goes on along the minus strand of DATJTR010000023.1, from coordinate 7,009 downwards.
GCCGGTTCCGGTGCGGACGGGCATTTCGAGCACGACCGTGGTGTTTTGCGTTTCGTGCAGCAACACGCGGGGATAGATCGTCAGGTTGCCGAAGTTCGAGTGGTAGCCGCTATTGCCGACCGGGTTGGCCGCATACCAAGGCACGTCGACGCGGATTTCGAAGCGACGGCTGATCGGGAGGAAGATCGTCGTGTAGGCCAGATATTGATTGCCGCCGGTGTAGAGGCTTTGGCGATCGGTAAAGCCAGTGAACGCGAGGCGGTAAAAGACGCCGTCTTGGGCGTTGATCCAGCCTTGCCGGGGCGCGCCTCCCGTGCCGGCCACGGGTGCGACCCAGGACTCGTTCCAGCCTTCGCTAAACAGCGTGCCCAAAGGCATCGGCCGCCATTGCGACGGCGTGGCATGAACATTTCCGAACCAGGAGCGACCGATGAGTTGGAAGACCGAACCGCACGGAGTGGCGCAGCCGCATGGCGAGGGACAACGGAAACAGGGGGAACCGTCGCGGTAGCAGGCGCCGCAGCCGGAACCACAGCCAGAACCGTTCGTCCCGCATGCGCAGCTGCCGGTACCGCAACTCGCGCAACCGCAGCCGGCCGGTGCGCAGCTGGCCGTGTACGCGCTCGAGTCGCCATCGCAATCGCTTTCGCAGCCATCGTTCGTCCCGCAGCCGCAGCCAGCGTCGCAATTGCAACCTGCGCCGCAATCGCAACTGCTCCCACAATTGCAATTCGGGCCGCGGCCGCATGCGCAGCCGGAGGACTGGCACCCGCAGGCGGAATTGCCGCAGGTGGCGAAGCTGACGTTCAGAATGTCGGAGGGAAGCGGCGCGGCAGGCGGCTCTTGGGCTGCCAGGCGACCGACGCCAAAAACGACGAAACTGCAGACGATTGCCGCCGATGGCAGCAACGAACGACTCCCCATGACTCTGCCCTTCAGGTAGCGGTAGTTGCGCGGGAGCGCTCGGCAGCCATTGCCGAGTTTTCCCAATGGCAGAAAAATCGGCCGGCCGGTCGTAGGGGTTTTAATCAATAGTCCTAAGGCTCTCATTTGGAAGGACTTGACGCCTGGGGTGGATTTGGCGCGCCCGGTTGTAGCGAGTGGTGTGAGTTTGCCGGGCGGGAAAACTTTGCCGCACAACGCGTAAACCGTTTACGTGCCGTCAGTTAGACACCCAGCGACAGACGCGTCTGCTGGCAATCTCTTCGTCCGGCGCGGGGATTGCCCGTAAAAGGAACGAGGGGTCTCGGCCTGTCCTTTTGGCAGGACAGTGCTGTGCGCTCGCGCGTCGCGAGCGCAGCGAGCCGGTGCGAGACACGAGACGAACAGGAAGAAGCGAACGATGAACGCGGAAAAGGTGGAAGTGGAAATCGTCGATGCCGACGAAGCGGAGCGGCGGTTTGCTCGCTCGTCGCGGCGCATGAACCAGGAGATCGAACCGGAGCTGGAGCTGCTTGCGCATTGGATGGACAGCGCGTTCCACATCCCGGGCATCGGCCTGCGATTTGGGTTGGATGCCTTCATCGGCTTGATTCCGCTGCTGGGCGATACGCTAACTTCATTGGCGTCGCTCTACATTCTCGACGCCGGCCGGCGATATGGCGTGCCGCGGGTAACGATGATTCGCATGGCGGCGAATATCGCCCTCGACTATGTGGCGGGCATGATCCCGTTTGTTGGCGATGCCTTCGACGTCGTCTGGAAGGCGAACCAGAAAAACGTGGCCCTGCTGAAACGGCATGTGCTGGCCACGCCCGCCGAAGAGCGCCGCGCCCGCCGCGGAGATTGGCTGGTCGTCGCCGGATTGGCGGCAGTGCTTGCGCTGGTGCTGGCGGGGACGGTGAGTGTGGCGGTGTGGTTCTGGACCGCACTGTTTCACTTCATCTTTGGCTGACGATTTCGCCAAAGCGCGCGGCGCAGACACGATTCGCCGGCCGCGGTGCCGCCTTTACCAATCCGCCGCGGCGTTTTACCATTGCCCGCTGACGTTTTCTTTCGCGCCGACCCGTTCTAGCGCCCTGGAGTAAGTGAAGCGATGGCCGTGCTGCTGCAAATCAAGAATGCCCACAAAAGCTACGGCGACCAGGTGCTGCTCGATGGGGCCGAGGCGACGATCGTCGATGACTTGAAGGTGGGATTTGTCGGCCGCAACGGGGCCGGCAAGTCGACGCTGCTGAAGGTGTTGATCGGCGAAGAAGAACTGGACGTGGGGGAGGTCACGCGGCATCCCAAGCTGCGGCTGGGATACCTGCGGCAGCACGACCCGTTTCAGCCGGGAGAATCGGCCCTGGAATTCTTGATGCGCGACAGCGGCCAGCCCGACTGGCGGTGTGGCGAGGTGGCCGGCCAGTTCGAGTTGAAGGGGGCCTACCTGGAAGGTCCGGTGGCGAAGCTATCGGGCGGCTGGCAAACCCGGGTAAAGCTGGCGGCGCTGCTGTTGCACGATCCGAATCTGCTGCTGCTCGACGAACCGACGAACTTTCTCGACTTGCGCACGCAGATTTTGCTCGAGCATTTTCTGCGGAACTTCAAGGAAGCCTGTTTGATCGTCTCGCACGATCGAGCATTCTTGTCGGCCACTTGCACGCACACGCTCGATTTGGCCCGTGGCCACCTGACGATGTTTCCTGGCCCGATCGAGGCGTTCTTGGAATATCAGCGCGAGCGACGCGAACACGAAGAGCGCACGAACAGCGCCGTGATGGCCAAGCGGCGGCAACTGCAGGAATTCATCGACAAGAACAAAGCCCGCGCCAGCACGGCCACGCGGGCCCGCTCGAAGAGCAAACAGCTCGAACGGCTGGAACTCATCGACATCGAGAACGACGAGCCGACGGCCAACATCCGCGCGCCGTTGGTCGAGCCACGCAAGGGCCCTGCGCTGCGCTGCCGGGACCTGACGATCGGCTATCCCGAACGCGAAATCGCCAGCGGCATCGACGTCGAAATCGAGCATGGCTCGCGGGCAGCGGTCGTGGGGGACAACGGGCAAGGCAAGACGACGTTTCTGCGGACGGTCGTCGAATCGCTGCGGCCGCTGGCCGGCGAAGCCCGCTGGGGATATGGCTGCCAGATCGGCGTCTACGCCCAGCACGTCTATACCAGCCTGCCGGAAAATCAGTCGGTGCTCGACTACCTGGAATACAATGCGGCACCGGGGACCAAAAACCAGGCCATTTTGGACGTGGCCGGGGCGCTCTTGTTCCGCGGCGACGCCGTGAAGAAGCGGATCGCGGTCCTCTCCGGCGGCGAGCGGGCACGGCTCTGCCTGGCCGGCCTCTTGCTCAGCCAATACAACGTGCTGGTGCTCGACGAACCGGGGAACCATTTGGACGTCGACACGGTCGAAGCCTTGGCCCAAGCACTGATCGATTACAAGGGAACGATCGTGTTCACGAGCCACGACCGCCACTTCATGCATCGCGTGGCGACCTGCGTAGTCGAAGTGCGCGACGGCCACGTGACCAACTATCGCGGCGACTACGACGCGTATCTTTACTCGGTGAACAAAGAAATCGAGGAGGGGGAACGCGAAGCGGGCCGGGCTCCCGCCAAACCGGTGCAGGGGAAGGCGGCGTTTGCCAAAGGAGGCGCGGCCTCACATCCCGCCGCCGCCAAACCAAGCGGCAAAGGGGCCAAAGGCACCGGCAAACCGGGCGGAGGACGGCCAAACGACACGCCCCCTGCCGCCGAAGTCCGCCCCGGCGGCCGCGACGAACGGGCCCTGCGCAAGGCGCTGGCCACGACCGAGCGGACGATCGCCCGGCTGGACGAGGAAAAACGCTCGGTCAGCAGCCGGCTGTTGGAAACGACCGACGCCGCCGAGGCGCTCAAGCTGCACCATCAACTCGCCGATCTGGCCCGGCAACTGGCCGAAGCCGAAGATCGCTGGTGCCAACAGCAAGAAGAGCTGGGGTCCGAATAAAGTTTGCCTCTTCCGCAAACTTTGGCCATCCGTTAGACGCGGGACTCTCGAGCGCTTTCCATGTAGGTGGGGCGCCAACAGCTTCACTAGCCCGAAGCGCCAGCGAGGGTTCCTCGTCCTTGCCCCCTCGCGGGTACTCACCGCAGGTGGGTGGCTTCGGGCTACTTTACGACCCGCGTTACGCCCCGATGGGGCGCACGTTATCGCGCGCCGGTCGCGGCCAGCCGGCGCGTGCCTTCGCGTCTTCTGATCCGGCAGGCCCCCGCACCATGCCAGCGACCCTGCCGTTAAAGCACGGAAAGCGGATTGAGTGCGACAGTCGGGTTGAAAACGACGTGTCCGTTGTGCGGGCAATTTGTACAGGATCGTATCGAGATGCGTCGATTCGATTGCAAGCGATACCGGTGCTGGCAGGCGGGCGCTGCTGAGCGAACGCCAGACGGGCAGCCACCTGGCCGATCGCTGCTTTGAGGCCTGGCTGGCGGAGCGGACGTCGCGCGCTTCACGCCGCGCCGTGGCCCGAAGCAATGGATTGTGGTCGGCCCGACCTTGCCGGGCCGACGAGTGCCTCGAGTCCTAAGGAGAGACGGATGACTCGCTCTTTGTTCGTGAAACTGAGTTTGGCGATCGCGGTGGTGGCGATGAGCTTCAGCGCCGCCAACGCGAATTCCTGCTGCCATCGCCGCCATTGCGGGCGGCACTGCCATCGGTCGTGCCATTCGTGCTGCGCCACCACGTGCACGAGCTGCGGCACGACCTGTGGCACGAGCTGCGGCACATCGTGTGGCGGCGGCGGCGCCGAAAAGGCTCCCGCTCCGGCCGACGACGTACCTCCGCCACCAGCTCCGAGTGCGGACGCGAAATAAGCTCGTGCGGTGCGATTCTCACGCAGGGGTGCGTGCCAAAGAAATGCAGCGCTACGGCGAGGCTCCGACCGTGCGGAATCCTCGCCGTAGCGTCGCGCTGGCATCGAGGCAGCCATTCCGCTGCCGTCAGCTTGCCTGCGGGTGATTGCCTGGGCTACGCAACCGTGCTAGGCTCAGCCGTATGGATCGAAGCCTTTCGCCACACATCGAGCAGTATCTTTCCAGCGTCGTCGCCCAGGGGCTTTTTCCATCTGAGGAAGCGGCGCTGGAGGCCGCAATTGACGCGCTTCGCGAGAAGACGGGCCCTGTACCTTTCGTGCCCGACGAGCACATGGCCCGGGTGGAGCAAGCAATCGAGTCTGCCAACGCCGGCAGGACCGCGCCCATGACGCCTGAATACTGGGCGGCGCTCAAGCAGATTGTCAGCGCTTCTCCGCCCCGGGCCCAGTAATGCCGCAGGCCCATTACACGCCTGAGGCCGATCAAGATCTCATCGAAATCGGCAGATTCATCGCCGCTGCTGTAGCGCTGTGCGTGAGCGTCGCTGGCTGTGGCGTGCCTCACGACGATACGCATTCGGCATTCACGTGCAACGAGCTGCGGAACGTCGCCTTGGTGATTGAGGCGATGCTAGTGAACGGCCACGAGCCAGAGCCCGGCGACTCCCTGCTTGAGATGCTAAGCGAGGCTTCGCGCATCGGCTATGCGGAGAGTCCGGCCGAAAAGCTCCTTTACGACCATTGGGGCCACGAATTTGCATGGTCGGTAATGAAGGCAGGCGAACGCGGAAGCGTGATTTCGGTGATGTCCGCCGGCATCGACAACGTCTTTGGAAACGACGATGACCTGGTAATCTACATCGCGGCCGATCCCGATGGGACAACCCGAGTCACTACTTGCTGCCGCGGATATGGTCAGCCTTATCGGCAATGACCGCCGCGAAAAGGGTATGCCCCGAAGGCGCGCCCAAGGTGTGAGACGAAAGGTCGCGGCTGAAACGAGTCGAGGACGGGCGCACTCACTGCCCCACCAGCAGCGGCTGGAGCTGGTCGAGGTTGATCGGCTTGGTGAAGTGATAGTTGAAGCCGGCCGCCATCGCCGCCGCGCGGTCGTGTTCCTGCCCGTATCCGGTCAGCGCAACCAGCGTCATCGAGCTGGTGGCCGGCTCGGCCCGCAGGCGGCGGGCGACTTCGTAGCCGTCGATGCCCGGCATGCCGATATCGACGATGGCCAGGTCGCTGTGCAGGGCGTTGATCCGCTCGATCGTCGCCAGGCCGTCGTGGGCCACGCTTACTTCTTGCCCCATCGCTTCCAGCAGTTTGGCCAAGGTCGCGGCCGATTCGACCACGTCGTCAGCCACCACGATCTTGTGCCGCGGCAGGCCGAGCTGGCGAAGTGCCGCCGCCCGGGCTTGCACGGCGGACGGTGTGCCATCGACCGACACCGACGGCGGAGGGACGATCGGCAGCGTGACCGTGAACTCGCTCCCTCGTTCCGCCCCCTCGCTGTGGGCCTCGACGGTGCCGCCGTGCAATTCGATCAATTGCTTGACGAGCGCCAGACCGATGCCCAGCCCGGCATAGAACCGCGTCGGCCGGACGTCAACCTGGGTGAACGGCTCGAAGATTTTGGCCAGCATGTCGGTGGGAATGCCGGCTCCGTCGTCGTGGACCCGCACCACGACTCCATCGGCCAGCCGCCGGGCACTGACCGAGATATCGCGGTCGGTGCCGCTGTGCTTGGCGGCGTTGATCAGCATGTTGGTAAAAACCTGCGTCAGGCGGGCGGGATCGGCATCGATCCAGATCGGCTCATCCGGCACGTCGACCGCCAGCCGGTGCCGAAAATAATCGACGAGCGGCTGAGCGGCCTCGACGGCGCCGGAAATGAGCGGGCGAAGCTGGATCTGGGCGCGGCGGAGTTGCACGCGGCCGTGTTTGATCCGCGAAACGTCCATCAAGTCGTCGATCAGCCGCACCATTTGACTGAGCTGGCGCGACATGATCGCACGCAGCTCGGCCGCTTCGACTGGGTCGGGATTGCGCATCGACCAGAGCTGCAGCGCGTTGCCCAAGGGGGCCAGCGGATTGCGCAGCTCGTGGGCCAAGGTGGCCAGGAAGGCGTCCTTGCGGCGGTCGAAATCTTCGGCTCGCTCGAGTAGCGAGCGGACTTCGGCGGCGCTGGCGTCGGCCCGGGCCTGGGCGCGGCGCATGGCCTC
>DATJTR010000022.1:0-2862 GCA_035503215.1 Pirellulales bacterium | reverse complement strand
CGTCTGGTTCCACTTGCCTTGCAGCTGCCGCTGAAAATCCTTGACGAAAGGTTGCATGATCGGATCGGCCAACAGTTGCCCAAGTTGGGTTTTGGCCCAATCGGTCTGGAACCGATCGACGTTGCCAATCGAGATGAAACCCTTCGTCGTGGCGGGCAGCACTTGCTCGCTCGGCGGAACCGCCGCCAGCAAGGTGCCGGTCACAAAGAGGGCGCAACAACCGACCATCGCGATACAAAGGTAACGGGCGCGACAAAGCACAACGAATCTCCTTCGAATCGGTCGATGGGGTCCCGCCTAGACACCGCTAGCACCGAGCGCGCAGGGAATCTACCGCCTGGGCCTATTAGTAAATCGGTCTTTGAGCCTGACCACAATAGCCGCCCTCGGCAAAACCTTTGCGTTAGGCAATTTTTGGCTATAAGTCATTGCATCTCGTGTGCCGCAAGGCCGCTGCAAGCCGCTAGCTCCGGCGGGCGGGGTCAAAAAGCGAGAGGATGAATCCGAATTCCGGGACGCCGAGCAAACGCCCGCCAGGTGGCGGTCATTCCGCAAAGCGGGGCGCGGTCAGTATACTCCACCGCTGGCCACTTTTTTGGCGGGGGCGCGATGCGCGACTTTCGTAGTGAGAACCTGAGCCACGACGCCGTTCACGGCTATATTCCCTTCGTTTCCAACGTCGGCCTGGCCGACGGCGAAGTCTCCGAACGGCAGATCATCGACCATCCCTGGGTCCAACGGCTGCGGCAAATCCATCAACTGCAAACCGCCTGGTGGGTTTATCCGACCGCCGAGCACACCCGCTTCCAACACGTGCTGGGGGTGATGCACCTCGCCAGCCGGGCGACGGCGGCCTTATACGACAGCTTGCGCGAAGTTTGCCCCGACGTGCCGAGCCGGGCTTACGTCGAAACGCTGCTCCGCATGGCTGGCCTTTTGCACGACGTGGGGCACGGGCCGTTCGGTCATTTTTTGGACGAACATTTTCTGGCCGACTATGGCCTGACCCACGAGACGCTGGGCAGTCATATCATTCGCCACGAATTGGGTGACCTGCTAACTCGCTTGCGGCGGAATCCCAACGGGCGGCTAGCGGTAGGGGAACAGCTCGATCCCGAGCAAGTCGTGCTGCTCATCACGCGGCCCAAAGGCGCGGTGGCAGCCAGCGTGCCGCGCTGGCTGGTTTTGCTCCGCAGCTTGTTCAGCGGCATTTACACCGTGGACAACATGGACTTCGTCCTCCGCGATGCCTACATGTCGGGCTATAGCACGCGGGCATTCGATCTCGAGAGGCTGCTGCACTACAGCTTCTTCAGCCAGCACGGATTGACAATCTATCATCGCGGGCTGGCGGCCCTGGTGCAGTTCATCGGCGTCCGGGCAGAGCTGTTTCGGGCGGTCTATTTTCACCGCACGGTGCGCGCGATCGACCTGGCGCTGGGCGACTTGTTCGTCGAAAGCAAGAGTTACCTGTTCCCCGGCAATCCGTTGGATCATCTGCAGGAGTATCGTCATTTCACGGAATGGTCGCTGCTGGTCGAAGTGGCCCGATGGCCCGATCACGCCGACCCGCGCCGGCGCGAGTTGGGCCTACGTTGGCAGCGGCTGTTGAACCGGGAGATTCCTTGGAAGATGGTGTGCCAGCGACACCTGGTGTTTGGCGCCGAGGACGCCGAACGGGCCAGCATTTTCAGCCGGCCCGATTTTGCCGAGGCGGCGGTGCGCCGGCAGCTTCCGGCCGAGCTGGCCGACCTGCCGCTGCGGATCGACCTGGCTCGGCACGCCCAACGGCCGGGCATGCACGGAGCCAGCGCCGGGCAGAACTTCTTGTTCGATCCGGCTCGGGAAGAAACACGTCCCCTGACCGACGATCAATTGTTCCGCCAGTTGCCGGTGAGCCATCGCATCTGCCGCATCTATGCCCACAGCGACGATCACGCCGACGTGCTGGCCGCGGCGCTCGATGCCCTCGTCGGCTCGGGGGGCCTCGACGATTTGACGAACGTGTGACGCGATGTGCGAAATCCGATCGCGGGCTACTTCGCGGTAGCGGAGGGGACGGCCGTGAGGCGGGCCGGCACGGGCAGCTCAATCGAGAATTGCGTGCCCTTGCCGAGTTCGCTCTGCACCGAGATGCGGCCGCCGTGAGCCTCGATGATCTTGCGCGTCGTCGGCAGACCGAGTCCGGAACCTCCCTGCTTGGTGGAAAAGAAAGCGTCGAAAATGCGCTGCTTGGTTCGATCGTCCATGCCGCAGCCGGTGTCGATCAGGTCGAGCTCGACGCCGGCAGCGGTTTGCCGAGTGCGCAGCACCAACTGACCGCCGTGGGGCATGGCCTGCTGGGCATTGATGAACAGATTGATCAGCGCGGCCTGGAACATTTCGCGATCCAGTACGACGCTCGGCAGATTGGGATCCAGGTAGCAAATCGTTTCGATTGTCACCCCTTCGACCTGCGGACTGAAAAAGTCGACGAGCTTCAGAATCAGCTCATTCAGATCGCACGGCTCGAGCCGCAGCGAGCGGATCTTGGCGAAATTGAGAAAATCGTCCAGGAACCGTTGCAGGCGGTGGCATTCGCGCTCGACGACGCCAAGTTTGGCCAACGCGCGGCGCTCGCGCGGCGTTTCGGCATCGGCGAAATCTTCGGCCAAGAGTTCCAGGTTCAATCGGATCGTGGAAAGCGGATTCTTGATTTCGTGCGCCAGCCCGCCGGCCAAAGTGGCGATCTCCGTGTATTGCTGGAGCAACCGCTGATTCACTTCGTCGGCGGTGGGCGGATGCTGGAGTTTCATACGTTTCGCCGCTGCGGCCAAAGAAACTCGATGGATGCGCGTCAATAATAACGCCCGGTGACGCTGT
>DATJTR010000021.1:0-2782 GCA_035503215.1 Pirellulales bacterium | reverse complement strand
GTAAGCCACCGTTCCAGCCACGCGGGGCGAAAGATGGGCCACGCGCGTGGGATCGAACACCACCTGCCCGTTCGCCCGCACCACGTCGCTCATCGGCTGCTCGCCGACCACGTCGACCTCGACGCCGGCCTTGGTGGCACTCTGCTGGTTTTCGAACTGCACCCGCCGCTTGTGCAGCAGATTGCGGCTGTTGTTCTCCGACCGGGCCATCACCGCAATCGCGGCCACGGTGTCGTACTTCGGCAATCGCGGCTCGCCGCTTACTTCGGCCAGCTCGGGATGGCAGATCACGCATTCGGCCACGCCGTGCTGCCGGCAAAAACCGGTTTCGGCGCGCTTGGGCAACAGCTCGACCTGGCACTCGACGCATTGCGACTCCGGCACGAGATGGGCCGCGCACCAATCTTCGCTCGTTGCGGCCGATCCACCCCACAGCTCCGAGGCCTTGGGCATCTTCCAACCCGTGTGATGTCCCAAGTAGAGCACGGCACCCAGCATGGCGAAGACAACCAGGTTCGGCGCCCCCCGGGCGACGCTCCGTTTCGGCCGCGGCTCGGGCGGCTGCTCGCCGCTTGCGGCCCGTTGGCCGTCGATGCGGCGGATCGTCGGTTTGGTGATGGTCGACATACGCATTCCCCGCTTTGAATCGAACACGTCCTGTGCAGTTCCCGCGCGGCGACGCCGCGCTAGGCCGAGAGAAGAACGATTTGGGCGAAAAGCCCAGAGCCGAGAGCAAGCCAGCAGGATTCCGCCGGCGTTCGATCGGCAGCCGACAGCGTCGGCGGAAGAATGGGCCGGATTAGCAGCGCAAAACGGCCGAGCTCGGCGCGCAGTGCCAGGGTGCATGTCCGGCCGCTGGCCCCGAGGTTCGCCAGCAGGCCTCCACAGCCGCAACGGTGGCGGCCGCGACGTTCACCGGCATGGCGAAGAGCGGCACGATCCACGGTGCCGAGTGCGCGGGCGTCGATGCCAAGACGGCCGGCGGCTGTTCGGCGGAGACCGGGATATGGGTGCAGCCGCACGGATGATCGCCCGCGTGGCAATCATCCTCGTCGCCGTGCTCGTCGTGCCGAGCTTCGCTCATGCAGGCACAATGCTCTCCGCCGGCATCGATGCTGACCGAGCCGTCGTCATCGATGCACAGGCAGACGGGCGTCCCACTCCAGGAAAGGAGTTGAGTCACGAACAGCGCCAAAGCTAGCAGTGCCTGCGGCATAGTCGGCCCAATCGGAAAAGTTTCGCTCATCCCTCTTATCGGCGATCAAGGCAGCCTCCGATGAGCGAATTGCCCGCGGCTTATGCGCGACGATAGCGAGCTCGCCGAGAGACGCCTTGGCGAAAGAGTGGCGGGCGTGCTCGCACCGCGTGCCGCCAGCAGCGACAGGAGTGTCGTCTTGCTGCCCAAACCAGCGAGCGTTGCCCACAGGGCACAAGCGAGCGGCGTGAGGGTTGCCGAAGGCAGGCCCGAGCGCAAAAACACCAAACCAGCGAGCGTTGCCCACAGGGCAAAAGCGAGCGGCGTGAGGGTTGCCGAAGGCAGGCCCGAGCGCAAAAACACTGCGAGCGGCGTGAGGCCCGACGAAGGAGGGGCCGAGCGCAATAATCCGACTACTCGATATTCAGATGGATCACGGCGTCGACTTCGCCGCCGCCGGTGCTCCGTTTCTTGGCCGCCTCCGGCTTTTCGCTGCGTTTGGCCGGCGTCGGCAGAGCGTTCGACGACGCCACCTGGGCGTAGACGTTGAACGTGGGGGTGGAACCTTGATCGGTTTCCAGCCCGACTTCTTGCGTGACTTTGCCTTCGTGGTCGCCCGCGGTAAAGATCACCGAAATCTTGTGGTTCGTCTGGGGCTCGTCGCCGGTCTCGATTTCGAACGAGGCATCGTCACACTTCAGCCCGACGATCCGGAACGGCCGTTTACCGCGCACGATCACTGGCTTGCTCACCACCTGCCCTGGCTGAACCACGCCCATGAAAACCGTGCCGGGGCTGACGGTGATTTCCGATACGACGCGGCCCTCCACGTCGACCGGAATCTCCGGGTTGTTCGTGTCGTTGGTGATTAGCGTGATCTGGTCCTTGATGTAACCGACCGGGGCGGTCCGGGCCAGCCGCACGACCAGCTCGTAAGCCGCTTTGCCGCGGCCCCGTCCCATGTCGATCAATTGCAGCCGCAAATTCGGGTCGGGCGTCCGCGCGTCGGTCAGGCTCCAGTCGTCCCGGCCGGCATAGGTGATTTGCACTCGCCGCTCGGCCGGCACTCCCAGATCGACGTTGCCGAAATCGATTTCCCCCGGCTCCACGATCACGTCGCTGCGGATGAAACCGGACACTTGCAACTGCACTTCGGCATAGATCGGTTTGTCGAACACGACCGTCACCACGGCCGATTTCTTGCCGATGAACTGCCGGGTATTGAATTCGGCGACGATCTCGCCGACTTCGTGCGTTTTGAGGTCGGATTTGACGACCTGCGGCGAAGTGCAGTTGCACGTCGAGCGAACGCTGGCAATGTGCACGTCCTGCTCGTAAATGTTCTTCAACTTGAAGTGATACTCCGTCTTCTGCCCGCGCGGCACCGGTCCAAAATCGTGCTTCGTCGTGCCAAACATCTTCACCGCCCAGGCCGAATCTTGGGCCTGGCCGACGCTGGCGAACAGCAGGCCAAACAGCAGGGCTGGCAACAGTGTGCGCAACACAAAGACCCTTAGATGCAACGATCTTGCCGCGGTGTTGTCGGTCATCGGATTGTTCATCGATCGCTTCTGCGCGAGCCTTCGT
>DATJTR010000020.1:0-4536 GCA_035503215.1 Pirellulales bacterium | reverse complement strand
TGCCGGGTGACGGCGATCCAGTACAGATACCAGGTGTGGTCGGTCATCGCGGCCGGGGCGTAATAGGCGAATCCCAGGATTTCGCCCGACCGCTCGAACGTGATCGATTGGTGCCCGTGCCGGTGATTCGTGGAGTGATAATCGTCGAGTACCTCGCGGAGGGCTTGGATTTCGATGGGCTTGAACACGCCGGTGGCGTCGGCCAGCGGCACCAGGACGTCGGTATCGGCCGGAGTCGTGGGGCGAATCACGCTCGCTGCTCCTTGAAGAACGTAGAGAGTAGATGAGTCTCCTCTAGCAAGTGATGAGCGTATCATGGCCCAGCATGGCTGGAAACAGTTGCTCACGGCGGACGCCTGGCATCGCGGCCGCAGCAAGTATCCGATCACCGCTTATTCGGAGTTCATGCCGCCGCCCCGGCTGGGGCGCAAGCCGTACGGGCCGATCGACACGCAAACCTGCCACGAGGACGATCCCTACGGCTGGCAGGTGAGCGAACACGAACAGTACTTCGAGCTAAACCCCGGCTGGCAACAGCTGGCCTGTCAGCTGGTCACCGCGCTGGCACATTTGGGACGGGGCGAGGCGGCGCACGGCATCGCCCGCATCAAGCTCCAGAAGAATCCCTTCTGGCCCGAAGGCACGATCGCGCCGGCCAGCGAACGTTATGTTTTTCTCTCTCCGCTGGCTTGCGCGAAGACGCAAGACGACAAAGGCCGCGTCCGCTGGACCTTGTTCGGAGCCAGCGAGCAAGGGCCGGCCAAGGCGTTTTGGCGCGGTTTCTTCACCAGCCCGCGCGATGAATGGCCCGCAGAGCGTTCGCTCGATTTCATCCGTCGCTTGCTGACGGCCGCCTACGACGAGAACCCTGCCGATCTGGCCGATTTGCACCGCGCCGGCTTTCGCGTCATGCCTGGCGACGATCGAGCAATGTTGCCCCATTGGAAGGTCGAACGATTGCCGGCCTGGACCAAGCCCTATCTGTGGCAGCCGGGCGATAAACTAACGGGCGTCAAATATCTGCTGACTTTCGAGCCGCTGGCCGATTTGCCGGCGCCGGTCCGCAAGGCCTACCTGGCCGGCCGGTTGCATCTGTTGCCGTTTCCCGGCAGCTTGCTGTTTTGGGGGATCGGCCGCTACCTGCATCTGGCCGAAGAGCTGCCGCTCGCCTTGCAGATTCCGCTATTGCATTCGATCGAACGGCACGAAGCTCCGCAGGGCATCCGCGTGCCGCAGTCGGGCTGGCTGCACGAGCCGCGGCCGGGCCAACCACCGCTGGAAGGCTTGCACGGGCCGGTGCGGAACACTTTCTTGCGGACGAATCGTTGGGGCCGGGTCCACCGCTACGAGGACGAACTCAAAGTCACGGGCGACGAGGACCGCGTGGCGCACGTCCTGTTCAGCACCGCGGCGGACGACGTCGGCTTATACGGCAAGCCGATGGCCCGCAACGCCCAGGTCTGGACGCGCGACTTCGATCTCTTGCTCGACGGTCCGCGGGCGACGGCGCGCCAATTGGCGAGTGCCGCCGAGACGGTGGCCGGCGGCGGATTGTTCGGCTACCGCTTCTATTATCCGCCGATGCGGGTCGGCCGATACGAAGTCTTCTGGCACCGTCCGCTCGTGGCCTTCATGTCGGCCGCCGGAACTCCTGTGGTCGTCAGCGACGCGCCGCTCGGCTATCTCACGGCCTATCGCGCCGACCGGCCGCGGCTGGATCGCTCGGTCGATCTGTGGCCGCGGTTGCTCGATCGCGAAGCGTATCGACTGGCCGAGACTGGCTTTCGCCGCGACCACGACCAGCGATATCACCGCACGTCGGTCAATATCCGCAAGCTATTGGACACCGCCTCACTGTTGGACGGCGAGCCGCTCACGCGCGATCTGGCCCGCTCGCTGCTCACGATCGCCAAGCATGAAACGCTCGAAGATTGGCTCGCTTCGCTGCCCGAGCGTGCCGTCAGCCCCGAAGTGGGCGGGCGGGTGCAACAACTGCTCGCCGAGCGCATTGCTCCGCCTGCGGAGGCAAATGGTCGGCCTGCGGCGACAAAGACGGTGGCGAAGAAGGGGGCCAAGACGGCGACGAGTAAGCCCGTCGGCAAGGCGGGTCGGCCGCCCGCTTCGCTCACCTTCGCCCGCACCGGCAAACGCTCGTTCGAGAAGGCGTATTGGAATCTGATATCCAGCCTAGCGACCGGCCAATACATCAACAAGGACAATGCCGACTGCGTGACCGACGCCGCCACGCAAGCGAAGCTCGCCCATCACGGCCGCGATCTCGAAGCCCTCGGCGACCACCTGCTCGATTACTATCGCAAGTTGCTCGAGCGGACAGGCATGACCGATCAGGTGATCGTCGGCGAAGTTCCCTTCCGCTGGACGACCGAATTTCCCTTTCCATGGATGGGCGGCTGGGTCGCCAACCAGAAAGAGAAAACGTACGAACGCGACTTGCTGGTGGCGATTCCGGGGCGCGATCGGTCGCGGGCCGTGATCATGGCCGATCATTACGACACGGCCTACATGGAAGACGTGTTCGGTTACGCCCACGGCGGACACGGGCCGCGGTTGTCGGCCGCCGGCGCCGACGACAATCACTCCGCGACGGCCGCTTTGATGCTCGGGGCCGAGTCGTTCCTGGCGCTTAGCAAGGCGGGCAAACTGGCGTGTGACGTGTGGCTCGTGCATCTGACCGGCGAAGAGTTTCCTTCCGACTGCATGGGCGCCCGGCACTTGTGCCAGAAGGTCGTCGAGGGGACTCTGGCGGTGCGCACGGCCAACGGCCGCTCGCACGACTTATCGAAGACGCGCGTGGCCGGCGTCTACGTTTCGGACATGATCGCCCACAACAACGACAAAGACCGGGACGTGTTTCAAATGTGCCCGGGCACGCAGAAGCAATCGATGTGGCTGGCCTGGCAGGCGCAGCAAGCGACCGCGACCTGGAACGCCTCGGTGCCGTATTGGAACGCCACCAAGGAGCGCAAAGGATTGGGGCGCGGCCAACGTAGTCCCGACGGAACGTTGCCGGCACTGGCGGCCCATCTGCAACTGAGCGGCGAGGTGCGACCGCCGGCAGATCCGCGCAGCGTGCTTTACAATACTGACGGCCAGATCTTTTCGGATGCCGGCGTGCCGGTCGTGCTGTTCATGGAGAACTACGACATCAATCGCAAAGGTTATCACGACACGCACGACACGCTGGAAAACATCGACCTCGATTACGGCTCGGCCGTGGCGGCCATCGTCATCGAATCGGTCGCTCGGGCCGCGACCCAACCGGCGCCGTGACGCTACGCCTTCTTGTTTCCCTTGCAGCCATTCGCCTGACACCAGACGCCGCTGAGTAACGCATCGATGGATCTACGTCCGCTGGGGAAAACGGGGCTCAAGGTTTCGAGCGTGGCACTGGGCTGCTGGCCGATCGCCGGCATGTCGTCGTCGGGCGTGACCGACGCCGACAGTCTGGCCACGGTGTTGGCCTGCTTCGACCTGGGCATCAATTTCCTCGACACCGCGTACGCGTACGGGATGGAGGGGGAAAGCGAGCGGCTGATCGCCCGCGCGCTGGCCAGCCGGCGGAGCGAGATGGTCATCGCCACCAAAGGGGGCATCGAGTGGGCGCCGGGGCGCAAGCAGGTGATCGACGGTGCGCCGGCCACGCTACGGCGGCAATGCGAAGCGAGCTTGAAGCGGCTGGCGACCGATCGGGTCGAGCTGTATTACCTGCATGCTCCCGATCCCCAAGTGCCGATCGCGGAATCGGCAGGCGAAATCGGCCGCTTGATCGCCGAAGGCAAGGCCCTCTCAGCGGGCGTGTCGAACGTCGATCTCGCTCAACTCAAGGCGTTCGCGGCCGCTTGCCCGCTGGCCGCCTTTCAGCCCCCCTGCAACATGCTGCAGCGCGAGATCGAAGCGGACACGCTTCCCTGGTGCCGCGAACACGACGTGAGCGTGATGGTCTACTGGCCGCTGCTCAAAGGCCTTTTGGCCGGCCAGTTGCCCCGCGATCATGTCTTCGAGCCCGGGGACAGCCGGCTGAAATACCCGATGTTTCAGGGAGCCGAGTGGCAGAAGAACCAGGACCTGGTCGACCGGTTGCGCGCGGTGGCGGCCGACGCCGGTCACAGCGTGGCCGAGGTGGTGATCAACTGGACGATTCATCAACCAGGAATTACCGCGGCCTTGTGCGGAGCAAAACGGCCGGACCAGATTCGCGACAACGCCGGCGCGATGGGTTGGCGACTGAGCGTGGAACAATTGGCCCAGATCGACGCGGCGCTGGCGGCCCGCGGCCGAGCCATCACGCGGATGCCGGTGTGAACGCATGAAGACGGTCCTCATTACAGCCTTTGAGCCCTATGGCCCGTGGAGCGAAAACGCCAGTTGGCTGGCTTTGGTGGAGCTGACGCGCGAATTGCCCGAGCGGCCGCGAATCGTCACGCGGCGTTACCCAGTCGATTTTGCCACGATCGCCCAGCGGCTGGCCGACGATCTGGCGGCCAACTACGACTATGCGCTTCACCTCGGGCAAGC
>DATJTR010000019.1:0-4058 GCA_035503215.1 Pirellulales bacterium | reverse complement strand
TCGAACAGCCGATCACCGTTGGCCGCGCTGGCGCTAGCTATCGAGAGACGAATCCACAAGAAATCCGTCGCGGCTGGTATCACCTCCGCACCCATTGCAGTGGGAACCCCGAGTTCATCGATGTGGCCTACGACGCCGACGGCCGTCGGGCCTACTGGAACGCGGCGCCGTAAGCGGCCGACAAGCGCGGCGATGGTCGCTCGGCGATGGGGTTTGCGGGATAATTTCAGTTGTCTGCCTCTGGATTGGTTCTCGACGGCCGAACATGGCAAAACCAATGGCCACTGCGATCCCGCAAGATGTGTCATTCTCGCGCGTTCCGCGTCCGGGACCGCTGTTGCTGGCGAACAGCATTTTGTTCGCCGCAGCGAGCTTGTTTGTCGGCGGCGTCGGCCTGGCCATGCAACGCGACTGGCGATTCCTCGCGCCGGGCATTGGGCTCATGGTCTTTGCGTTCCCGGGGCTGACGTGCGGACTTTTGCAGTATTCCGCGATCTTTCGCGCCAACGGCGCCGCGGCGGCGACGCTGGGAGTTTTGCTCGTGCTCGCGGCCGCACTCTCGTTCGCGATCACTAGTGAGGGCCGCGGTCTGAGCCCAGCGATTCTCGGCCTCTGGTTCGGGGCAACCGCGCTGGGCGCGTTTCGCTGGTGTTATCAGCTCTGGGCACCGCGACCCGATCGCGGCCCGGCAGCTTTGCCTCTGGCGTGGCTCGGCTGGCGCAGGCCGGTGGCGGCCTGGATCATCCTGTTGGCGGGAATCGCCTTTGGCAGCTACGAGATTCCTCTCGAAGAAGCCCGCCACGTTTCGCCAGCCGCCGCCCAGCTCGATCTGCCCGCCGGGGCCAGCGACGTGAACCTGAGCCGCAGCGCGAAGAGCGGCGAGCCGTACTTCGACTTCGCCGTGGACGAGGCGAGTTTTCTCGGCTGGGTGAAAAACTTGCCCGACGCGCCGGAAATGCTGCCGATCCAACAGCCGGTCAAACTGTGGCGGCTGAGCGAAGGTCCCTTGCATACCGCAGAGCACGAGATCCGCCACGGCTGGTATCACCTGCGCTCGTCGCGCTGTGGCTACGGCGACTATGTCGACTATGCCTACGACGCCGACGAGGGGCGCGCGTACTACACGGCTGACTGCGACTGAGCCACGCCTTCCCTCCGGCCCGCTCACGCCTTCAGCCGGCCGATCGCCAGTCCGGGCTGGTAGCGGCGAAACCAATGCCAACCGGCCAAGAACGCGGTGGCGACGATCGCCACCATCGCCGCCGTGACCGCCGGGTAGTGGAAGTTGGCCGGGTCGCCCCAGGCCGCCAGGTTTGGCAATTGGCCGGTGCGCTGCGACTCTTCGGCGAGGCGGCGAAAGACCTGGGTCGGCTCGTAAGCGTCGCTGGCATTGGACAAGCGGAGCAGCGCTTCTCCCAGCCCGAACGTGGCCAGCGACGCTCCCGCCCCCCACGCCGCGTGGCGCAGGAGGCAAGTCGACGCCGCGGCCAGCGCGAACATCAGGCCGTGCAGTAGCGGGATGCAGGCGACATACGCCCAGCCCATCGGCCGTATGCCTGGCGCCGATCGCGCCGACCAACTGAGCGCGATCGCCGAACCATCCAGCACCAGTAGCACCACCAGCAACCCCAACACGAATTTCACGGCGAACAAACGGAAGGGGGAAATCGGCCGCGAGCGCCAGAATTCGCCGATGCGGGAATCGATTTCGGGCGCGAAGATGCCCGCCGCCACGACGACTCCCCACAACAGGCCGGCCGCCTCCATGCTCAGCGGCAGCCGCTGGCGATACTGTTCGACCAGGCTCTGGGGATAGTGCCAGCCAAAATCGACGTCGATCACCGCCATCAATCCCGCCAAGAATAGACCGGGCAGGCACAGCGGCACGGCCTGCCGCAGTGCGTGCCACGCCAAGGCCAGGCCGGGTGTCGATAGCCGCGGCGCCCAATTCACGTGCCACCAGGCCGGTCTGGTCCACTCGATGGGCCTCGGCGCCGCGCTACGCCCATAACGAAGGACAAACAGCACCGCCAGCGTCCCCTGCACGGCCACGCTTAGCACGAGCGGCCCCGGCAGGTCGCCGGCGGCGTAGCGGGGCGATTGGTCTCCCGGTCGCATGAACCAGGACAGGGCGTTGGCGAGCCAAGGGTGCCGGCCTTGGAGATCCGTCAACATCATGATCGTGACGATCACCGGCGGACCCCAATATCCCAAATGCGCTTCGCGACGGAGTCCCGTGCCCAATAGGCACAGCAGCAAATACAGCCCTTGGGCGAACCAGGCTATCGCCACCCCGATGAACCACAGATTCGGCCCGCCGTCCTGCGGCATCGCAACCGCCAAACCTGCCGACAGCAGCCCCGCCCCCAGCAGAATCGGCGCCGCGACCACCACCGCTCCGCCGGCCAACCGCACCGCGCCGCGCAGTCGAGACGAAATCGGCAAACCGGCGCTGAACGCCCGCGTGCCGTCGGTGGTCTCGCCCAGTGCGGTCCGCATGGCCACGAACAGCGGCATGAACAAAGCGTAAAACAATGCGATGGCGCCGAAGCAGGCGGTCCAGCGGCCTGGGTCCTGCCCGCCGTGTACGCTGCCGAGGACGGCGCCGATCGGGATCCATGCCAGGCACAGCGCGGCCTGACCGCGCCGTTCCTGCAGCTCCCGCGATACCAGCATTCGCACTCGTGCATTCATCTTGGCTCTCGCTATTTCTTTTGCCACCGGTCGCCGCGTCAGCCCGCTTGCCGCCCCGGGTCGTAACGGCGCAGGGCTCTCCAGCCAATCACGAGCGCCACGATCGAAATGACGATCATCGCCGCCAGCACCACCGGATAGTTCGCGGCGGCCGCGCCGCCATGCGGCCGGTCCCGGAAGCCAAAATCGTTGTAGACCCGAATCGGGTCGAAGTCGTGGAGGCGAGGAAAAGAGCCCTGCACCAGGCCGAAGAGGACAAAACTGGCGAACGCGGCGATGCCCCCCAATGCCGTGCGACGCAGCAAGCACGCCCAGGCCACGGCCACGGCGAACAAGGTGGCGTGCAGCGGCACGATGCAGGCCAGGTAGCCCCAGTTCATCGCGCTGTAGTTTCCCCACTCGCGCGAGCCCCAGCCGGCCAGAACGACCGAGCCGTCCAGCACCGCCAGCACCACGGCCATGCCGACCACGAACTTGATGGCGAACAATTGGCCGCTCGCGATCGGCCGGGTCCGCCAGAATTCGCCGACGCGGCGATCGATCTCCGCCGAAAACATTCCCGCCCCCACCACCACCGCCCAGCCGATCCCCACGAACCACATGGACGAGGGCAGGCCGTCTTTGTAGGCCTGCCAGACATGCCACAGCCGATGGTGCCGTGCCGGGGGACCCGGCCACTCGCCGGCCCCGCCTTCCACTCGGACCAGCGGGACCAGCATTTTCATCGGCACGCCGTCTTCGTCGCCCGGCTCGGCTGCGAGCGCGCGGGCACCCGCCGCAACCGCCTCGTCGGCCGCCGGTGCCGCGTCGGACGACTCCGCGTCCGGTGCCGCCGCTGGCTCGACTTCCGTAGGCAAGGTCGTGGAAACATCGGCCACGGCTGCGCCCTCCAGCGGTTCCTCGACGACAAAACCCTCTGCCAGGTCGGCGTCGCGCGCCTCAAATCGTTCCATCGCTTCGCTGATGTCGACCTGATGCATGTCGATCCCCATGATGCCGATCAGGCAAGCCAACAGCAGCCCGGGCAGACACATCGGCACCGCCTGCCGCACGGTGAGCCAAGCCAGTGCCGCGCCGCGCGAACGCGGTCGGGGCGTCCAGCGGAACCAGACCGCTCTTCCGGCCCGACGGCGGGCATCTCGTCCGGGCCTGGCGGCGGCCAGCCGGCCGCGATAGCGGCGGACGAAAAGCGCGGCAATGCCGAACTGGAAGAGCAGGTTGGCGAGCAGGGGAGCAAAGACGTGCGAGGGCATCGCCAGATCGTCATACATTCCTCCCGACTTGGTTCCGTAGCTGGATGCGCCGATCATCGCCATCGGCACGATGGCACCGAACCAACTCCCCGCCTGCGGCGCCACGGTCAT
>DATJTR010000018.1:0-13822 GCA_035503215.1 Pirellulales bacterium | reverse complement strand
CACCGATCGGCTGAAAAAATACGGCGGTGACTGGACGCAGGTCATTCAAGACGTGCGCGTGAAGCGGATTACGCTCAGCGAACAGGATCGCTGCGGCATCGGCACGTTCCAGCCGAAGGATGAGAAGAACCAGGACAGCACTGAGCTGACCGGCGACATTAACTATCGCAAAATTGCCGAATACGGCAGCGACAGCGACCCGCGAGCCTTCAATTTCGACGGCGAGTTCAATGTCGCGAATCGCGGCATTATCGAGTTCATCGAAGTGCTGAAGCTCGACGTCGCGTTCCTTTACGATCTGCTCGGCGCAAGCCAAGAACACAAGGTCAAGCCGAAGAAATTCGCTCAGACCGATATCGATGAAGTGATCATCGGCCACACGAACGAACCGGAATACCGCCGGCTGCAAAACAACGAGTTCATGGAAGCGCTCCGCGACCGGACGGTGAAGATCGACGTTCCCTACGTCACCCGCCTGGCCGATGAGATTCGGATTTACGAAAAGGACTACAACCGCGAGACGGTCAAGGGCAAGCACATCGCCCCGCACACCATCGAAATGGCGGCCATGTGGGCGATCCTCACTCGGCTGGAGGAGCCCAAGAACGCCGGCTTGACGCTGTTGCAAAAACTGAAGCTCTACAACGGCAAAAGCTTGCCCGGCTTCACCGAGGACAACATTAAGGAGCTCCGCGAGCAAACGGTCAACGAGGGGATGCTCGGCATCTCGCCCCGCTACGTGCAGGACAAAATCTCCAACGCACTGGTCGCTCACCCCGATGCCAAGTCGATCAACCCCTTCATGGTGCTCAACGAGCTCGAAGCCGGGCTCAAGCACCACACCCTGATCACGGGCGACGAGCAGCGCAACAAGTATCGCGAGCTCCTGGCCGTGGTGAAGGAGGAGTACGAAAACATCGTGAAGAACGAAGTCCAGCGAGCGATCGCCGCCGACGAAGACGCCCTCAAGCGTCTGTGCGCGAATTACATCGACAGCGTGAAGGCGTACACACAGCGTGAGAAGGTCAAAAACCCCTTCACCGGCCAGTATCAAGAGCCCGACGAACGCCTGATGCGGTCGATCGAGCAAAAGATCGATATTCCCGAAAGCCGCAAGGACGACTTCCGCCGCGAAATCATGAACTACATCGGCGCGTTGTCGATCGACGGCCGCATGTTCGACTACAAGACGAACGAACGCCTTTATCGGGCGTTGGAGCTCAAGCTGTTCGAGGATCAGAAAGATTCGATCAAGCTGACCAGCCTGGTTTCCAAGGTGGTCGATGCCGACACGCAGGCCAAGATCGACGTGGTGAAATCCCGGCTGATCCGCAACTACGGCTACGACGACGAAAGTGCGACCGACGTGTTGAACTTCGTGGCCAGCATTTTCGCCCGCGGAGACGTCAAGCAGAGCTGATCATCGCAAGACAGAACAATCCCCGGGGGAAGCGCGTCTCCCCCCCCGGCCGCGAGTGCGGTCGCCAAGCTGACGCGTCGGACGCCGCACTGACGCCAAACGCTTCAGGCTGGCGGACGTAGAAAGAGAAACGCTTTAGAGGTTCCGATACCACCAACGAGGTCATGATCGTGGCACGTAACTTGCATTAGCATTGTTGGAAACAGCCGTATCGCTGTTTTCGCGAGTCCGTCGGCCAAGGTGGCGCGGCACTCGTGCTGCAGTTGGTCCGGTCGCCAGGCGGCAGTGGTGCTTTAAGTGCAGGCGAAGGCCTTCCTCACGACCGACGGGAGGGGGCGATGTTCGTCAAGATTGGGCGCGATCAATCGCGATTCAAGCAGATCGTGCGCGGCAAGGTTCGCGAGAATCTGCGAAAGTACGTCACGCACGGCGAAATGATCGGTCGCAAGGGACGCGACCTGGTCAGCATTCCGCTCCCCCAACTCGACGTGCCTCATTTCCGTTACGGCAAGAACGGCTCCGGCGGCGTCGGCCAGGGAGACGGCGAAGAAGGCAAGCCCATCGGACAAGGGGATCAAGAGGGTGGATCCGGCCAGGCGGGTGCCGATCCGGGGGCTCACGTCATCGAGGTCGAGGTCACGCTCGACGAACTGGCGGCCATTCTCGGCGACGAATTGGCCCTGCCACGCATCGAGCCGAAGGGCAAATCGAACCTCGATCAAACTCGCCCCCGCTACACGAGCGTCCGCCGCTCTGGCCCCGAATCGCTCAGGCACTTCAAGCGGACCTACATACAGGCCCTTCGCCGGCAGATTTCCTCGAATCTCTATCTGCCCCATGAGCCGCGCATCGTGCCGATTCGCGACGACAAGCGCTATCGCTCCTGGACCGACATTCTCGAACCGCAGGCCAACGCGGTGGTCATCTATCTGATGGACGTGTCGGGTTCGATGACCGACGACCAGAAGGAGATTGTCCGCACGGCCGCCTTCTGGCTCGACACGTGGCTGAAAAGCCAATACGAGGGGGTCGAAACCCGCTACATCATCCACGACGCCGCGGCCAAGGAAGTCGACGAGGAAACCTTTTACCACACCCGCGAAAGCGGCGGCACGCGGATCAGTTCGGCCTACAAAGTCTGCGCGAATCTGCTCGCCAACCAGTTTCCCTCCAGCGAATGGAACATTTATTGCTTTCAGTTCTCCGACGGTGACAACTGGGGCGAGGACAACGAAAAGAGCTTGCAGCTATTGCGCGAGACGTTGCTGCCGCAGTGCAACCTGTTTTGCTATGGACAGGTCGAAAGCCCCTACGGCAGCGGAGAATTCCTCCGCTCGCTCAGCGCAGCCTTCGGCGAGGCGGCCGACAACCTGGTGCTCTCGGAAATCGAGAACAAGGAAGCGATCTACGACATGCTCAAGCAGTTTTTGGGAAAGGGGAAATAGTTCCCCCGCATCGAGACCACGAGACTGAAATCCGGCGACTTTTGGAAGCGTAACCATGGCTACCGTCCATTTCGAAGCTTTGCCGAACGAACTGGCCAGTTTGCAGGCGCAAATCGAAAGCTATGCCGAACGGCAAGGGCTCGATTTCTTTCCCACCATTTTCGAACTGGTGGAAGCCGACGAACTGAACGCCATCGCGGCCTACGGCGGTTTTCCGACCCGCTATCCTCACTGGCGGTTCGGCATGGAGTACGAGCAGCTTTCCAAGGGCTACCACTACGGGCTGCAAAAGATCTACGAACTGGTGATCAACAACAACCCGTGCTACGCCTACTTGATGAAGAGCAATTCGCTGGTCGACCAGAAGCTGGTCATGTGCCACGTCTACGGGCATTGCGACTTCTTCAAGAACAACGCCTATTTCAGCCAAACCAGTCGCAAAATGATGGATGAGATGGCCAACCACGGCAATCGCATCCGGCGGCACATGGATCGCCAGGGGGTCGAGGAAGTCGAAACGTTCATCGATGCCTGCTTGAGCATCGAGGACTTGATCGACATCCATTCGACCTTCATCAAACGTTATGACCCCGTCGACAAATACAACTTCGACCAGACCGACGAAAGCGATCCGCCGCCGGTTCCCAAGTTCCAGTCCAAGGGCTACATGGACAGCTTCATTAATCCGCCGGAAATCCTGGCGGCCGAGGCCAATCGTCTCCGCGACCAGCGGGCCGAGCAGTCGAAGCGGTTCCCCGTCGAGCCGACACGCGACGTAATGCTGTTCCTGCTGGAACACGCCCCGCTCAAGCCCTGGCAGCTCGACGTGCTGTCGATCCTCCGCGACGAAGCCTACTATTTCGCCCCACAGGCGCAAACCAAGATCATGAACGAAGGCTGGGCCAGCTACTGGCACTCCAGCATGATGACCCGAATGGGACTCATCGACGAGGAAGTGATCCACTACTGCGATCACCATTCGGGCACGCTGGCCAGCTCGCCTGACCGGCTGAATCCCTACAAGCTGGGAATCGAGCTGTTCCGCGACATCGAAGAGCGCTGGAACAGCGGCCGATTCGGCAAGGAATACGACGAGTGCGAAGATTTCGACGAGCGGCAGAATTGGAATCGCGATACCGGTCTGGGCCGGCAAAAGATTTTCGAGGTCCGCAGAATCCACAACGACCTGACCTTCATCGACGAATTCCTGACGCTCGATTTTTGCCGCCAGTACAAGCTGTTTTCGTTCGGCTACAACCCGTCCAGCAACGCCTACGAGATCGAGAGCCGCGAATTCCCCAAAATCAAACAGCAGTTGCTGTTCAATCTGACGAACGTCGGCCGGCCGCTGATCGCGGTGCGGGAAGGGAATTACAAGAACCGCGGCGAACTGTTCTTGGAGCACCAATTCAACGGCGTCGAACTCAAAATCAGTTGGGCTCGCGATACGCTGGTCAATCTTTATCGTTTGTGGACCCGCCCCGTGCATATCGAAACCGTCCTGGAAGGGACCTCGACGATACTTTCCTACGACGGTTCGGAACATAAGCTGGAGAAGAGTGGAGATCGGAAGTCATGAACCTCATTGAGCAACTCACGAACGCCCTGGCCACCGGAGCGTCGTTGCATCACGGTGGGCAAACGCTGGACTTCGAGGATGCCGGCCAGCGACTGATTTGCCAATTGACGGCCCTCGATTCGTTGGCCTGCGCGCTGCTCGAGCTGGAGTTCCAGTCCGATCGCCTGCGGGGAGCCAGCACGGCCCGGCTGGAAGGAATTGCCGCGGCCCTCTCGAAAAAGCTGAGCTATCTGCTCGAGCCGATCCAGCCGATCGAAACCGACGCGGACCGTTGCGTGGTGCAGATGCGATCCAGCCCGCCCCACAAACACGCCGCCGGCACCGATTACTATGAACTCTTGGTCACGGCAGCCGGCTCGATCCATTTGGCCCGCTACAGCCGGGCGCCGGGCGCGTCGCGCACGCCGATCGCCGCCCAATTGACGCACGAAGTGCTCATTCGCCTGGCCAGCGATTTTGCCGCCGCGGTCGTCGGTTCGTGACGCCGGCTCGGCGGCTTAGGGGCGGCATCTTTCGGCGGCAGCACCATTCCTTGCGCCAAGCGGGTTGACCGACCCGCTGCCAGTCGGCACATTTGATGTGTCGGCGCCAGACGGCTCTTCATTCTTTTGTCGCTGGCAGGCGCGGCCGATTCCGTCACGCCAGCGGCCGACGGCCATCTTTGCCCTCCACTCTCCAACACCGAGCAGTTCATGAGCCACCCGCCAGAAGCCAGTTCCGAAGTGTCGCTCGTTCCGGCCGAAGCCTGGCATTGCAGTCATCTCTATTACCGCTTCAATCGCCGCGCCCTCGAAGGGCTGAGCCCAGCCCAACTTTCGGCCGGCCGCGAGGCGTTCGTCGCGGCGCTCGATCCGGCGTCGCCGGAAGCGCCGGCCCGGTTGCAAGTTTCGGTCGTCAGCGGCCACAAAGCCGACTTCGGCCTGATGCTTCTCGACGGCGACCCGCTAAAGATTGACGCGGTCCATCAGCGATTGATGTCCGGCCCGCTAGGCGTGGCGTTTGAGCCCACCTATTCGTTCGTCTCGATGACCGAAGTCTCGGAATACGTTCCCACGGTCGAACAATACGGCCAGCGACTGGTGGCCGAGGGTGAGGATCCAAACGGCCCGGGGTATCGAGCGAAGCTCAAGGCCTACGAGTCGCGCGAAACGGCCATGCGCCGCCAGCGGCTCACCCCCGATTTTCCTCCCTGGCCAGCAACTTGCTTCTATCCGATGAACAAGAAACGCGAGGTCGGCGAAAACTGGTTCTTGCTGCCCGTGGCCGATCGCCAGCGGCTGATGGCCGAACACGGCCGCACCGGCATGACCTTCGGCGGCCGGGTGACGCAGTTGATCACGGTCGGTCTGGGTTTTGACGATTGGGAATGGGGGGTCACTCTCTGGGCCCGCAATCCCGAATTCCTCAAAGAGATCGTCTATCGCATGCGTTTCGACGAAGCGAGCGCCCGTTACGCCGAATTCGGCCCCTTCTACACCAGCTACGTGACGACGGCCCCCGCACTTCTCGATCACTGCCGGGTTCGATAAGCGGGGTGCCCGCAAGCCCGGAACCGCTATGAACGGCAATGACGATCGGCCGATGAGCGAAGCGAGTACCGTCGCGGACCTACGGCCGGCCGGCTATCAATCGTGGCACGACTTGCTCTTCGTGCATTGGCGCGTGCCACCGCATGTTTGCCAACAGCTCCTTCCCGACCAATTGACGATCGACACCTGGCAAGGCGACGCCTGGATCGGCTTGGTCGCCTTTCACATGTCGGGGGTTCGGCCGCGCTGGTCACCCGCGGTCCCGTATCTGAGCCGTTTCCCAGAGACCAACGTTCGCACGTACGTACGCTACCGCGACCAGAAGCCGGCGGTCTGGTTCTTCAGCCTCGAAGCAGCCCGGCTAGCGGCGGTGCTGACTGCCCGCTGGGGTTGGCGGCTCAACTATCAATGGTCGCGGATGAACGTCCGCCGGCAAGGCGATCGAGTCCAATACACATCACGCCGTTGGCTCGACCGGTCGGCCGGTGCAAACATCACGGCCGAGATCGATGTTGCGGATGACCAGTCGATACCCATGCCCGCCGCGGCTGGATCGCTCGAAGAGTTCCTCGTCGAGCGTTACGTGTTCTATAACGTCGGACGGCAGCACCGCATTTTCCAGGGGCGCGTGCAGCATCGCCCCTATCCGCTCGTCGGCGCCCACTTGCTTGCGCTCGACGAAACGCTGCTGGCGATTGCAGGAATACCGCCAGCGGGGCCGCCCGACCACGTGGTGTTCAGCCCGGGAGTCGATGTCGAAATCGTCGGCCTATCGGCGGTTTGAGTAGCCGCCTGCCGACAAAGCACCGCGAAAGGCAAGTCAACTGTTCAGAACAGCAGCTTCTGCCGAGCAGGCAATTCGCCGATCTGCCGCTCGTCGAGCGGATAGGCATTGTGACCGGCTTCGCGCAGGCGGTCCACGAAGCTGATTGGCCCATGCGTGCAATACACCACCTGCGGCTCGACCAGCTCGACGGCTTCGAACAGCTCGTCGTAATCGGCGTGATCGGACAGCGGAATAGCGTGATCGACTCCCAGCCGATACTTCGTCCGCCCGTCGATTGCCCAGCCCGTGACCGCGAAAGTCACTGCCCCTTTCAAGCCGGGCAGGCGGCGGCTGCGATGAAACCCCGGCGGCACCACCACCGCGTGTCCCGGCAAGGCGTGGCCGGGATAAAGCTGCACGTCGCCCAAATCGACCCCGCACCGGCGATAGACCTGGCTGATGGCGAACGTGTCGGGATGTTGCAACACGGGAATCCCGGCAGCCGTAAGAATCTTGCTCACTTCCTGTCCCTTGCCCAGCACATAGGCCTGAACGACCGGCGTGCGGTCGGCGGCCAGAACTTCGCGCACCAGGTGGCAAAGCCGGTCGATCGCCTCGGCCCGCGGAATCAAGCGGTAGGCAGGCGTGCCATACGTGCTCTCGATGATCAAGATGTCGGCCTTGGGCAACTCGGCACGCTGGGCCGTGGCCGATTCGCCCAGCTTGAAATCGCCGGTGTACAACAGCGACCGTTCGCCGTCCTCGGCCAGCAGCATGGCCGATCCCAGGCAGTGTCCGGCCGGGTAGGTCGTCAGCCGAATGCCGCCAAAGTCCAACGGCTCGCCATAGGGCAGGTCGTGCGTCGGCCGGGGGCCATAGCGGAATTGGTACAACTGCCCGGTGGCCGGCGTACACAAGGCGTACTCGTGGCGCGCCATGTGATCGCTGTGGGCGTGCGACACGAAGGCTCTCGGCTGCCGGCGGCGGAAATCGATCGCCAAATCGGCCGCAGTCAGCTTGAGCCCGCGATCGTAGTGGAACAACGTCGGCCTCCTTGAAAACGGCGCTGCCCGACGTAGCGGTCAGCGCGGCAGGCGTACGGCTGCGGTCAGACGCGGCTGAATGCCCCCGGCCGCGCCGGCTGCAAACCGGCGACCTTCCACACGCTGTCGAGCGCCTCGGCGGTCTGCTTGACGATCCGTTCCCGGCTTTGCCCGGCGAACACCGCCGCGGACGGCAGAGCCGTGACCGGGCCGTCGTACTTGGCCGCCGCCAGGACCGAAAGGAATTTGGCCGCATCGATCACGCCGGTCGTGCCGGGCAGGCGGCGCAGCGCCCGATCGGCGTTTTCGGCCGTCGTATCCGGGTCCGCATCGGCCAGCCCGACCGTGACGACCTTGCCGGGCCCCAGCGCGGCGATTTGTTCCGCGGTTCCGCCTCCCAGGTGCCAGTGCCACACATCGAGCGCGAGGCCAACGTTGGGCGACGTGATCGACTTGAGCAACAGCAAAAAGGCGTCGGCGGTTTGGATGAAGGGATAGGTCCGGTCGCGCCCCAAGGCGATGGGAGCCAGAAAGCCGAGTCCCAGCTTCAGTCCTTGTCGGCCGAGCACTTCGGCCAGCTTGCCATAACGGCGGCGGTGGAGCTCGAAATTCTCGTGATACGGCTTGTGTTCGCTGGCCGGATCGAGGTCGGCAATGGCCCGCGTGCAGCCGATCTGTGCGGCCGGTTGAATCTGCACGGCGAGTTTTTCCAATTGGGCGTCGAATGCCGCCGTATCGCAATTCCAATCCAACGACAGGCGCACGCTGCCGATTCGCAGCCGGGCGCTGTCGATCAGCCGCCGGGCATGAGGCAAGCCCGAGGCTTGCACCTGGTGCCCGAATTCGACGAGGTCGAGATCCAAGCCCTTAAAACCGTGAGAGAGCGTCAGCTCGATGACTTCGCTTTGGCGCCCCGTGATGCCGAGCGCCCCGAGATTCAGATTTTTAAACATCAGGTTCTTTTGGTGATCGCGCCGCTCGGCACTTCCGGCGGCCTGGAGACACATCGCGGTGGGAGAGAAGAAGAACATGCATTATGCCAAATTCGCGCCGCGCTTCAAAGGCTGCAGGCCGAGTCACCATTCGCGGATTCCCCTAGCACCGCCTCGCCGCACCGATTTCTAACGAAACTTCTCAAATCGCACTGGCGCAAGCGGAATTTCGCTTCGAGCCCTGAAACTTCGCTAGCGGGTAAGCCCCGTGCATGATTCGCGCGCCGGCCCTTTGTGCTCGAAAGCTCGAACGACCGGCGGTTGCTTGCCGGCCCGATGGGTAGCTATATTCTGCCCTGACCGTGCAAGCATTCACCCCGGAATTGGCCACGCGCGTGAGTTGGCTCGAAGCGATTATTCTCGGCATCGTGCAAGGAGCGACAGAGTTCTTGCCGATTAGCAGCACCGCTCATTTGCGCGTCGTTCCGGCGCTGTTGGATTGGCCCGATCCGCAAGCCGCTTTTTCGGCCGTCATCCAGTGTGGCACGCTGGTCGCCGTGATCATCTACTTCCGCCACGACCTGTGGCAGATCGCCGCGGCCTGGTGTCGCGATTTGGCGGCTGGCACGCCGTTTCGCACCGCACCGGCCCGTGAAGGCTGGATGATTCTCTTTGGCACGGTGCCGATCGTCGTGGCTGGACTATTGCTGAAGAAGCAGATCGAGTCCCACTTTCGCTCACTCTACGTCGTGGCCGGCGCCCTGTTCGGCTTCGGCGTGGTGATGCTTGCGGCCGAGGCCTTCGCCTGGCGCCGCCGCCAGCAGCGGCCGGCCCGAGAAATCGGGCACTTGCATGCCGGCGACGCGGCCGCGATGGGCCTGGCGCAAGCTTTGGCCCTGATTCCCGGCGTTTCCCGCTCGGGAGCGACGATTTCGGCCGGCCTGGCTGCCGGGCTTTCCCGCGAGGCCGCCGCCCGGTTTTCCTTTCTCCTCTCGCTGCCGGCCATCTTTGCCGCCGCCGTATTCGAGCTGATCAAGGCCCGCAAGGAACTGCTCGGCTCGTTCGACGATGCCGGCAAGCTGTTGTTGGCCACCGTCGTGGCCGGGATCGTCGGCTACGCGGCCATCGCCTGGCTGCTGGCCTACGTCCGCCGCCATACGACCGCAGTTTTCGTGGTCTATCGCTGGTTGCTGGCCGGCCTCTTGCTTTGGTGGCTGTCGACCGGACGGCTGACACCGTTCGACACCCCGCAATCCGAGCAATCCCCGGCCGCCGCGGCCGAGCAGAGGGCCAGCTTCTCAACTACTTGCTCGAAAGCGGGATAACGCCGTTCCAGTTTTCCGGCGGCGTGCGATTGTGCTGGGCGATGAAGACGGTGAGGAAATCTTTCACCCGGTCTTCGGCCGGCACGCGGTGCAGCCGCTCGAACGCCTGCGGCCAGCGGCCGGCCAACAGCTCGTCGAGCGCCCGCTCGTAATCGGCCACGTTTTCGTCGCTGAGCTCCGGAAAAACGCTGGCCGGCGGGAGTAGCTCCGTCACCTCCAGTTTCTTGTCCAGCCCGTACGGTTTGACGACCGCCACGCGGCGTAGCCGGGCCACGTCGGTTGGCACCACGGCCCGCACGGCCGCAGCGGTACGCTCGTCGAGCAGGATGGGCGCCTGCAACGTCTTCGTCATTCCCTCCAGTCGCGAGGCGAGATTGACCACCGGCCCGAAGACGGTGACTTTCACCTGGTCGATGGTTCCGATTTTTCCGGCCACCGCCCGGCCGGTCGCGATGCCGATTCCCATGCGAAACCCGGCCAGCGGGTCGTGGCTTTTCGTGGCGGCCGCCCCGAACTCAGCCCGGATCGCCAAGGCCGCACGGCATGCCCGCAAGGGAGCGTCGGGCTGGGGCAAGGGCCAGCCCCAAAAACCCATCGCGGCATCGCCATGAAAATCGCCCAGCACGCCTCCTTGCTCGCGGATGGCGTGCGTCGTTACTCCTAAGGCCCGGCTCACTCGGTTCAACAAACCGAGCAAGTCGTCGGCCGAGAGTTCGGAGTGTCGCGAGAAGCCGCGCAAGTCGCAAAACAGCACGGTCGCCTCGGCCTCGCGCGGGGCAAGCACGATCTCGGGATCGCGTCCTTCGAGGGCTTCCAGCACGACCGGCGAGAAAAACTGGCTCAAGCCCGCTCGCTGCCGCTCCAGCAGCCGCACGTCGCGTAGCGAACCCGTGCCGGCGGCGACCAGCTCGGTGAATTTCAGATCGTCGCGCAGATCGGTCGGATCGGACGTATCGATCTTGCCCGGCTCGCCCGAGAATCGGCCGGAGACGTAAACGCCCCAGCCGACGCAGGCCTTGCCGCCGATCGGCGTGCAATAGGCCCAGTCGACTCCCTGGCGA
This sequence comes from Pirellulales bacterium, assembly GCA_035503215.1. Classification (GTDB taxonomy): domain Bacteria; phylum Planctomycetota; class Planctomycetia; order Pirellulales; family PALSA-1355; genus DATJTR01. Next base: position 2,722 of record DATJTR010000018.1, on the reverse strand, counting down.
ATCGTGAAAGCACTGGCGGCATCGCTGGCGTTCCAAACGTGGAGCACGCTTTCGCGGCGGCGGACCGCTTCCAAAATCAAACGTTCGCTCGGCTGAAAATCGTCGCCGGTCAGTTGGCGGCGATCCCATTGCAAGACTTCGATCCGCGGCCGTTCGCCGCCGGCCGGCGTCACCGCCACCAGCGCCGCGGCGCTTGCCCGGCTGACGCCTGCCAGCACAAGATTGACCAGGCGGACATACAGCTCCGCGTCAGTCGTCGCCCCCGAGATCACCTCCGGCAACCGGCTGAGGACGTCGATATGAGCGTCGGCATGCCGGAATTGAATCTGCTGCAGATAGCGCGAGCTGAAGGCCTGTTCTTGCGCCGGCTGCGGCACGTCGAGCGATACGTTCACCCGTTCGTCGGTCAAGGTAAACGTGGTCTGCCCGATGACGAAATGCTCCCCCGGCTCCAAGTCGAACCCGCTGGTCGGCTGGCCACGGACGAAGATCGGGTTGCGGGCCGAGGGCAATCGATCGACGCGCAATCGCGAGCCGTCCCAGCAAATCTCGGCGTGATCGCGGCTCACTCGATCGTCCCACGCGGCCGACCAACCGCCGGCACTGCGGCCGAGCACCACGGCGCGCCCTGCCGGCAGCGTGCGCCGCCAGCGGTTTTGCGGATCGATTCCCTGTGCGATCAAATCGGCCACGGTTCAGCGTCTCTGGATAATCAGCGGAGGTCTCGGATCCGGCGACCGCGTCGATGGAGGATAGCGCCGCCTCAGGTGGGTCGTGTCCACAGCGCCCGAATCACGAACCCCCACACTGCGGTCGAAATCGCCGCGATCAGCGCCATGGCCAACAGCCCCTTGTCCCAGGCGGTGCGTCGCAAGTTGTCGAGCGTGCTGCCGATTGCCCGCTCGTATGATTCTTGCACGATCACCACCCAGCCGGTATTCCCCGTGCGAATGCCCACGATCGCCCGCGAGGCCAGCGAGCGGTTGCGATAATCCTGCCCCTCGGGGTCGACACCCAGTGGATCGACATAGTTGCGGCGTTCCTGTCGGTCCTCGGGCAGTTGCTTGACGTCGACCCGATAATCCAAAAACCGGTCGGGAATCTTGCCTTGGTGGGCTTTGATCAACCGCTCGAAAAGCGGGTGCTGCAGAATCAAGCCCCCTTTGCCCCCGTCGCGAAAATCAACCAGCATCGCCCGCCCCTCCGGATCGGTCGCGACCAACGTTCCCACTTCGAACGTCATCCCGATTACCCCCAGAAATTCCGCTGGCTCGTTCGCCCCGTGTTCCGATTCTTTCAGAATTGGCGTCGAGACCGCCACGCACCAGCGATTGTCGGTGGGATTGAGAAACACGCTCGACAATTGCGTCTTGGCGATATGCTCGCCCGCCTTCGGCCGCCAACCGGGCACGCCGTCTTCCTCTGCGCCGCTAAACCAACTGCGCCACGCGCAGTCGCTGCCGATCGTGTTGTCGGCCGGCGCCCGGGCCAATTCGACGCCGGCACTGTCCGTGACGAACCAGTCGCCGGTGAGCGTTTCGCTTTCTTCGCTGCGCAGGTCTTCCAACCGGCGCTGCAGTGCCTGCCGGGCCGGCAGTTCGACGAACTCCTTCCGCCGCGCCTCGCGCTCGTCCTCGGGCAAATCGAGGCCGGCAAACTGCGTCCGCAGTTGCGCGAGATCGGGATCGTCGAGCGCCCCCTCCAAAATCGCCTGAAATCGGCTGCTGGCGGCGATTTCTTCGACTGCCGCATACCGCGTTTCCAATTCGTTGGTCACCTTTTCGGCCACCAGCTTGGCCGCGTACGAGTTCGATTCCTCCAACTTCTCTTGCAGCGAATCATCCGCCTCGCTGACCATCAGATCGAACGACCACCAGGCAAACAGCGAGATCAACAGCAATACCGCCGCCGGACCGATCGCCCCTAGCAACACCAGCGGTCGCCGCGCCCGGCGGACCTGCCGAGCGGCCAGCGCATCGAGCACGGCCTGAACGTTGGCAAAACGCTGGTCCCGATTCAGCGCCAAGCACCGATCGATGATCTCGGCCAACGCCCGATCGACCCCAGGCACCTGCCGATGCCGTGCCGCGGGGGGCGACTGCTCGATCAGCTTGCGGTAGCGGGCCAAGCGATCGTCGAGCCCGGTCGCCGACTCGATTTCGGTCACCGCCGCTTCACTGCGGTGTGGCGGCGCTCCGGTGAGCATCGAATAGAACAGCGCCCCCAGCGCATAGACGTCCCAGCGGACGTCCGGAATCGCCGCCGGATCGGCCTGCTCGGGGGCCATGTAGAACAGCGTCCCCAGGGCCGGCGTTTGCTCGTGCGACAGCCGCGACTGCCCGAAATCGGCCAGCCGGGGTTGCGAGTCCTGATCCAATAGCACATTGGCCGGCTTGAGATCGCAGTGCAGCACACCCTTGCCATGCGCGTGAAGGAGCCCGACCGCCACGTCTCGAAACAGAGCCACGGCCTGATCGACCCGGAGCCGGCCCTCGCGCCGCAACAGATCTTCGAGCGAACCGTGCTCGACGTATTCCATCACGTAATAGGGAGGCTCGGCGTTCCAACCGACGTCGAGCAATTGCACTACGTAGCGGTCAGCCGAAAGGAAAACCAGCTTTTCGACTTCGCGGGACAGGAGCGCCCAATCCAGCCCCCCCCGATGTGCGAAAAACTTGATCGCTACCTGCCGGCCGGTATTGGTGTCGAGCGCAACCCACAC
>DATJTR010000017.1:0-5062 GCA_035503215.1 Pirellulales bacterium | reverse complement strand
GAATCTCACGAGCTCCGGCGCGCTGCGGCGCGCCGGAGCTATTTTATTGCGCTCGGGCCTGCCTTCGGCAACCCTCTCGCCGCTCACTTGTGCCCTGTGGGCACCGCTCGCTGGTTCAGTGTTTTTGCGCTCGGCCCGTGTTTTTGCGTTCGGCCCGTGTTTTTGCGTTCGGCCCCTCCTTCGTCGGGCCTCACGCCGCTCGCTTTTGCCACTTCGGGCAACGCTCGCGGGTTCAGTGTTTTTGCGCTCGGCCACTCGGGGTACCCGGGTAGCGGGTCTATCGGGCCTCACGCCGCGAGCTTTTGCCGGGTACCCGCTTCGCGGGTGTGGCAACGCTCGCTGGTGCCTGCGTTTGAGCGAACGGCTGGCTTGCCCGATGGGTGACAGACCGCGGCCGCCGGGCTATAAACAATTTGGCCAGGACGCATGCCGCGGTTTTTCATCAAGGTCTTGGCGTTCGTCGCCCCCGCGATATGCGCGCCGCCGCAAAGCAGTAAAGTCGTCAACTAAATCAACGAGCCAGGCACCCGATGAATCAGCCCGCCAATGTTCCGATGGAAACCGATTGTCGGGCCGTGAGCCAGCGATTGGCCGCGGGCGGTTCGTTCGTGTTGGTCGATTGCCGCGAACAAGACGAATTCGACCTGGTCCGCATCCCCGGCGCGCGGCTGATTCCGATGAGTCAGCTCGCCGCCCGCGTGGGCGAACTCGCCCCCTATCGCGATTCGGATCTGGTGGTCCATTGCCATCACGGCGGGCGCAGCTTGCGGGTGGCCCAATGGCTGCGCGAGCAAGGTTTCGCCAAGGCCCAAAGCATGGCCGGCGGCATCGATCAATGGGCCGTCGAGATAGATCGGACTTTGCCTCGCTATTAAGCTGTACTCCGGTGGACCGCCAACGGTATCCGACGCCGAGAAAAAACGACCATCCAGCGAGCGTTGCCCAAAGTGGCAAAAGCGAGCGGCGTGAGGCCCGATAGACCCGCTACGCGGGTACCCCGAGGGGCCGAGCGCAATAACATTGAGCGCAACAACACCAACCCAGCGAGCGTTGCCGTATGGCAAAAGCGAGCGGCGTGAGGGTTGCCGAAGGCAGGCCCGAGCGCAATAACACTAACCCAGCGAGCGTTGCCCGAAGTGGCAAAAGCGAGCGGCGTGAGGCCCGACGAAGGAGGGGCCGAGCGAAATGACACTGCCCGAGCGCAACAACACTGCCCTGAAGGAATGGGCCGCGGTTTGTGCCGCCCTGGCCGCCGGCCGGCAGACGATCTTGCTCCGCAAGGGAGGCGTGGCCGAGGCGCCGGACGGCTTTCGCCCCGAGCACGGCGAGTTTTGGCTCTTGCCGACCTATTTCCACGAGCGCCCCGAGGCGCTCAAGCCCGACGATCGCCGGTTCTTCGAGGCCTCGGCTCCTCCAGCGGCCGGCCGGGTGCGGATAGAGCTGTTGGCCCGCGTGGCTGAAGTGTTTCACCTCAGTCAGGAGGAAGCACTCGCCGGCCTGGCGGACCAGCACGTGTACGGTGCCGAGGTGCCGCGGCAGCGGTTTCACTATCGTCAGCCCGGCTTATGGCTGCTGGCGGTCGAGGTGTTTCGGGTGCCGGCGGCTTTCGAGATCGACCCGTGGCCCGAGCTGGCCGGTTGCCACAGTTGGGTCGAGCTGCCGCAGGCGCTGCCGACCGACGGCCTGACCCCGGTGCTCGCCCGCGGCGAGTTCGCGGAGCGCCTGGCCGCGTTGCGGCAGCAACTCGCGGCCAACGCCACTTCGTCGGTCGCGGGGGCGTCGCCTCTGCCCGCCGCGCCTGCACTACCCGCCGCGCCTGCAGCGCTCGACATGGAAGTGGTGCTGGAGCGATTCGGCGGCGACGAAGAATTGGTCGAAAAACTGATCTCGATGTATCGGCAAGATCGGTCTCCCTGGATGTCGCGAACGCTCGGGGCATTGGTGCAAAAGGAAGGCCAGGAGCTGTTGTTTGCCGCTCACCGCATGCACGGCTTGCTCTGTAATTTCGATCCTTCGGCGGCATCCGATTCGGCCGGCCGGCTGGAACGATGCGCGCGGCAGGGAGATTTTGCGGCGGCCCAAACCGCCTTTGATCAATTGAATTCCGATCTGGCGGCCCTCGACGCGGCCCTCGATGCCTGGCTTGCGCGGCCGAAAGCTTGACGGGAAGCGCGCATTGTGGCCTCTCGCCCGCGCTGGTCCGCTGCCGCCAAGTGGCGAGGACTCCCCCGAAGTTGACAGCTCATTTCCCCTGCCGTGCATAATCGTTGTGCATCGCACTTCTTTTGGGGGCCCAGGTGAGTCGTTTTCGCCTCACTCTGACCTTTGCGAGTCCTCTTTTCCCCCCAGTTTGACTTTTATCAACAGAGGGGTAGAGTGTGATTAGCCGGCAATTTTCGCTGCGAAACGACTGGCTAACGCTTGTTCGCACCGAGATTTGCGCTCGCCCGGGGACTTTTCTGGATGATTTTCCTCGGCCGTGAGTCAGGCCGTTCACTGCGGACGCGGCACCCGATGTGCTTGCTCCCACGTACAGAAACCCGAAACCAGCGAGCATCGCCCGGCATCAGCCGCAGGCAGGCCCGAGCGCAATAAACCAAACCAGCGAGCGGTGCCCGAAGCGGCACAAGCGAGCGGCGTGAGGCCCGACGAAGGAGGGGCCGAGCGCAACAACACTGCCCGGAGAAGAGTCATGCGTTCCGCGAAGCGATCGATGTTGCCGGCCCTGGCCTGGGGCCTGGCGTGTTCGGCTCTCTGTGCCACGGCTTCGGCACAAGAATGGGCCGACAAGATGTTTACCGTTCGCGAGCACGACTTCGGCTCGGTCGCCCGGGCGGCGAAGGTCGAATACGCCTTCGAGCTCGTCAATCCCTATAAGGAAGACATCCACATCTCCAGTGTCCGCAGCAGTTGCGGCTGCACCAGCCCGCGGATTCAAAAAGACACGCTCAAGTCGTGGGAGAAGGGTGCGATCATCGCGGAGTTCAACACGCGGGCCTTCAGCGGCCAGCGCGGGGCCCGCGTGACCGTGACGATCGACAAGCCGCTCTATGCCGAGGTCCAATTGCAGGTCCGCGGCTACATCCGCACCGACGTCGTCGTCGATCCGGGCCAGGTCGCCTTTGGTCAGGTGCCGGCCGGCGACGGGGCCGAAAAGACGGTGACGATCGACTATTCGGGCCGCAGCGACTGGAAGATTTTGGGCGTCGAGCCGACTTCGCCCTATGTGAAGGCCGATTTGAAAGAAGTCACCCGCCAAGGGGGCCGCGTGGCCTACAAGCTGGCGGTCGTTCTCGACAAGGCGGCTCCGACCGGTTACGTCAGCGACGAGCTGGTTTTGAAGACGAACGATACGCGCTCGCCGCAGTTCCCGGTGAAGGTCGAAGGCTTCGTCGTCCCCGACCTGACGGTCAGCCCCACGTCGCTGCTGCTCGGCATTCTGCAGCCCGGCCAGCGGATCACCAAGCAAGTGGTGCTCAAGGGCAAGACCCCGTTCCACGTGCTCTCGATCGACTGCGACAACCCGGGATTCAGCTTCCCCAAGCCGTCGGAAGCCAAGACGGTACACCTGATCCCGATCACGTTCGAGGCGGGAACCGATCCGGTCAAGTTCATCGAGAAGATCACCATCCGCACCGATCTGACCGGCAACAACCAGGTGGAGCTGTCGGCCTACGGCCAGGTGCTTGCTCCGCTGGCCGGCAAATAGTCGGCAGCTTCAGGGCCGCGACGGCTCCTGACTCGCGGCCGCCGCGGCGTCGAACTGCTGGAGCCTTTGGCCGGCTTGGGCGTTTTGCGGATCGAGCCGCAGGGCGCGGCGATAATGTTCCGCGGCTTCATTGGGCCGGCCTGCGTCGGCCAGGGCATTGGCCAGGCTGACCTCGGCCATCACCGAATTCGGATCGATTTCCAAGGCCGCCTGATACGCGTCGATCGCCGCATCGAATTTTCCGGCCGACGCCAATGCCGTCCCCAAGTCGATGCGTGCCGCCGCCGATCCCGGGGCAACCTCCACGGCCTTTTCCAGGGCCGCTTGGGCTTCGTCGTACTTCTGTTGGAAGCACAGCGAATGTCCCAGGCCTTGATAGGCCCGCATGTCGCGCGGGTTGATTTCGATCGCCCGCTCAAGGTGCTCGGCCGCCGCGTCGAAGCGGCCTAGTCGCGCGAGCGCGGTTCCCAGGTGGTAGTGCGCCATGTACGAGTCGGGCTGGATCGCCAGCGCCCGCTCGTAATGCTCGATGGCCGCCGGAAATTGCTCGTCTCGCGCCAGGGCATATCCCAAACCGACCTCGGCCACGACATTGTCGCTCGTCGAGTCGATCGCATGTGCCCATAGCGCCGCGTCGTTCGACCAGAACGACGCCTGCCAGGCGGACCACGCCGTGAGAGCCATCAGGGCCAACCCCGCGCACAGGCCGAGCGCCCAGCACGGTGCCTGCGTGCCAGCGTCCAGGCCGGCGGAAGCACGGGCTGCGAACGATCGGGCCGCCAACCGCGCCACGCTCCACGTGGCCGCGATCGAGAGACCGATGCTGGGCAGATACATGTAACGATCGGCCCGGGCGTGATCGGCCACGCCCACCAGCCCCAAGACCGGCGCGAGCATGCCCAGAAACCAGAACCAACCGACAAACCAGTAAGGGGCCCGTCGCCGCCAAACGATCACGGCCACCGTCACGGCGGCCAGAATCGCCACCGCCTGGGCCACTTTCCAGCCGGGATATCCACCGGGCGGCAGCGGATAGAAGGCGGCCAGATCGATCGGCAGAAAAAACTGGCGGGCATACTCCACATAAGAGACTGCCGCATTGCCCAGCCTGGCCGCGATCCCCAAGGGCGGGGCGGCGCTAAAGTGCGTCCGCATGGTCAGCCAGCAATCGCCCACCGCGAGCGCCGCCAGAGGCAGCTTTTCCAGCACGAGCCATAGCGCATCGGGCCGCTCGACTTCCTCCGTCCAGGCCGGATAGTCTGCCGCATCGCCGATTTGCCCGAGCGGCCAGAAATCCAACAGCAGCAGCAGCGCCGGCAGCGTGACCAGCATCGGTTTCGCCATCAAGCCGAG
>DATJTR010000016.1:0-3450 GCA_035503215.1 Pirellulales bacterium | reverse complement strand
GGCTGGCCACTAGCGGCGAGTTGGGATCGACGCGCCCGAACGTCATCTCGGTGTCGACGAATCCGGGCTTTATGGTCAAGACGCGTACTCCCGAGCGGAACAGCCGATTCCGCAATCCCTCGAGATACGCGGTCAGCCCCGCTTTCGCGGCACCATAGGTGTAGTTGCTTTGCCGGCCCCGGTCGCCGGCGACCGACGAAATGACGGCCAGGTAGCCCCGCTGCCGACTTTCCAAATAGTTTGCCCAGCGGGCCAGCATCGACACCGCCGAGGTGAAGTTCACATCGATCGCCCGCCGCGCCGCTTCGACGTCGAGCTCGGTCTGCCGCTGATCGGGCAGATCGCCATAGCACAGGATGACCCCATCGATCGGCTCGGGCCGGGCCAATAAGCTCTCGACCAGTGCCGCATGGCTGGCAAAATCGAGCGCCTCGAACGTTTCGACGTCGGCCGAAGCCTCGTAGCGCACGCGCAGGTCGACGGCCGACTTTTCCAACTCCTCCCGATTTCGCCCGGCCAGAATCAGCCGGCATCCGCGCGCGGCCAAGACGCGGGTTAGCTCCTTGGCAATGCCCGACGTCGCTCCCAGGATCAATACCTGCTCGCTCATGGCGACTCCACGATTCCGACTCGCCGTGCCAGCGACGAGTTGAAACGATTGGCCGGATCGATCGCGGATTTCAGTTCGCGAAATCGCGGCAGGTTGGGGTACATCGCCCAAAAAGTTTCGGCGGTCATCGTCGCATCTTTGGCCAGGTACAACCGGCCGCCATTTTCCAACACCAGCTCGTCGAGCTCGGCGAGCAGCCGCACGGTCTGCGAGCCGCGGTTCGGAAGATCGAGTGCCAGCGTATACCCCTCGAACGGAAACGACAGCCAGCCTTTGCCCGCCGGTCCCATGCTCTTGAGCACCGCCAGAAACGATGCCTGCCGGCTCTCGGCCAGCTTTTCCAACAGCTTTGCCAGGGCGGCGTGCGCAGTCTGCGGCGGAAACAGGGCTTGGTATTGAAAGAAGCCGCGGCGGCCATAAATCCGGTTCCAATTGCCCAACCCATCGAGGGGATAGAAGAACGATTCGACGTCGACGATCCGCCGACCGTCGCGGTGGCCGCGGTAATAGAGCTCGTTGAACGCCGCCACGCTCCAGGCATTGAGCGTGCCCGACGGAAAGTTGCAGGGAATCGACATTCGGCGGCGCTGGGGCAGCCGCAGAGGCCGGTCGCGCACCCGGGGGGACAGCGCCGAGCGCGGCGCGTCGTTGGCCAGCATCAACACCGAGCGCCCCAGCTTGCCGCGCCGCGCCAGGCAGTCGATCCACGCCACCCAATAGCGATAATCGCCGGCGGTGGCCGTACAGCGTTCGAGGGTTTCGCCAAGATCCGCCGTGCGGCGGTATTCGACGTCGACGTAGGCCGTTTCCACGGGCAACAGCCTGAGTGTCGCCGTCAGGATGCAGCCCGTAAGCCCCATGCCCCCGATCGTGGCCCAAAACAGGTCGGTGTTTTCCGTCGGCGAGCAGCGCAGGATCTGCCCGCCGGCGGTGAGCAATTCCAGATCGACGACGTAGCCCCCCAGCGAGCCATCGCGATGATGGTTCTTGCCATGCACGTCGGCGGCAATCGCGCCGCCGAGGGTGACGAATTTCGTGCCGGGGGTCGTCGGCAGCGCCCAGCCGCGCGGCAGGAACACATCGATGATGTCGGCCAGCGACACTCCCGCTTCGCAGCGGAGCAAGCCGTGCTGGCCGTCGAACGCCAGCATGCGGTCGCGGCCGCTTTGCAGAATGACCCCCTCGCCGTGGTTCAGCGCCGCATCGCCGTAAGAACGCCCCAGCCCACGCGGTATGTAACTCGGCTGGTCGCCGTGGGCGACGAGTTGCTGGAGCGCGCTGGCGGTTTGCGGGCGCACGGGATGGCAGAATTCCACGGGCGCGTTGCCCCAGCCCGCCAATCGCACGGCCCCACGCTCTTGCGGGCGATTCATTCAGCCGCTCCAGGCCGCGGCGGCAAGCGTCAGCGCACCAAGTACGGCCACGATCAGGCTGTTGCGGTCGCGCAGCGCGAACGTGACTGGATCTTCGATCAATTCGCCACGCTTGGCCCAAAACCAGAGACGGCTGATCCAGTACAACAGCAGGGCACACAACACCCAAAGCAGGTTGCTGCGAAAATACAGGTTCTTCACCTGTTCGCCGTTGATGTACAGCGCGAGCACGAGCACCGACAGGTAGCCGCTGCAAGGCCCCATCGTTTCCAGGAGACTCAAGTCCGACACTTCGTAGCCCCGGCCCAAGGCCTGCGATCCCCGCTCGGCGGCCAGTCGATGAAGTTCGGCGTAGCGCTTGACGAAAGCCAGGGACAGGAAAAAGAACGTGGAGAAGGCCAGCAGCCACTCCGAAACCGGCACATCCGTGGCGATGCCGCCGGCCACCACCCGCAGCGTGTACAAATTGGCCAGCACCAACACGTCGACCATCGGTTTGCGCTTCAGCCACAGCGAATACAGGGCGTTCGCCACCAGGTATGCCAACACCGCGGCCGTGAACAGCAGCGGCAGAAAGACAATGGAGATTCCAAATGCCAGCACCAGCAGTGCAGCAGCGGTCCGCAGGGCCGCGGCCGGGGTCACGTCCCGCGCGGCCAGCGGCCGCGACCGTTTTTGGGGATGAGCTCGATCCGCTTCGAGATCCAATAGGTCGTTCAGCAGGTAGACGCTCGAGGCCGCCGCACTGAAGGCGATGGCCGCCCAGGCGCTGGCGATCAGTCCCGCCGTGTCGTTCAAGCGGTGTGCCAGGACCAGCGGCACCAAGAGGAGCAGGTTCTTCACCCACTGCTGCGGCCGCAGCGCCCTCACCAGCGCTCGCCAGTCGGCGCTGCCGGCCTTGGTCCCTGGCACCGGCTCGACCGCCGTGTGCGAAGGGTCGTGGGAGTTGCCCGCGGGGGCCGGAAACTGGTCCACGAAAGGGGGCTCCCAAGACCAAAAAACCGCGAACGGAGACGATTCATCGCGCTCGCGCGAGAGAGACTCAATTCTAACCCGCTGTAATTCGGGGCGTCTATGCGGCGCCGCTTGAGCCCGGTTTTTCCGATCGCAACGATCGCGCGCGATACGCCGCCGCCGGCGAGTAGGGCACCGCGGGCTCTCCGCAGGCTGGCGATCTTGGGGCACCTGCAACCATCAATCCGCCTCTCGCAGCCGCACGCCTGGCCCGCACCGTGGCAATGCACGCCGCACGCCCCGCCGTCTCGTCTTCCATTCAGTGCTCGCGCTCGCCGCCCAGCCTTGCGATTGTTGAGCCCCGCCAGGCGATTAAAATGAGGTTTTCCACTCCCGCCAGTGCATTTCGTTCGTAAATCCTGTCCCATCGAGAGGGAGCGGTGAAGCACCACTCGCCGAGCCGTAAACCATCGACCGACGCGGTCCGCGCAAAGAGCTCGCGGCCCTCTTCCG
>DATJTR010000015.1:0-5086 GCA_035503215.1 Pirellulales bacterium | reverse complement strand
GGATCGAATCATGTCCGAAAAATCGTCAGCGGCGATTGCCGAAACCGTGGAAGTGGTGCCCGATCGCCAAACCAAGCGCCGTACGCGCAGTAAGGCCCGCACCAAACCCAAGCGTCAGCCGCCGTATCACGTGATCTTGTGGGACGATCAGAATCACACCCACGCTTACGTGATCGTGATGTTGCAGCAACTATTCGGCTATCCGCCGACCAAAGGCTTTCAGCTGGCCGATGAAGTCGACCGCCAAGGCCGGGCGATCGTGGCCACCACGACGCTGGAGCGTGCCGAGCTGAAGCGGGATCAAATTCGCGCGTTCGGCAAGGATATTTTGAACGCCGAATGCCCCGGCTCGATGTTCGCTTCGATCGAGCCGGCCGCCGAATAAGATCTGGGCCGTGTCGCTCGCTTCCGCCCGGCGGCGGCGCTGGCAACCTTGGCTCGTTTTGATCAAATGGCCAGCTTGGCTGGCATGGTTACCCAGGTTCCTTACAACGGTTCGTTCACCTTGGCTACGATTCGCACCATCACGCTGGGTTGCAAAGTCAACCAGTACGAAACCGAGTACGTCCGGCAAGGGCTGGCCACGATCGGCTATCGCGACGCGGCCGAGGGAGAGCCGGCCGATCTTTGCCTGGTAAACACCTGCACGGTGACGGCTGAGGGCGATTCGAAAAGCCGGCAGACGATCCGGCAATTGGCCCGGCGCAACCCGGGGACGCGGATCGTGGTAATGGGCTGCTACGCCACGCGGGCCCCCGAGGAAGTGGCCGGATTGCCGGCCGTGGCCGAGGTGATCGTCGACAAGCGGGAATTGCCCGACTGGCTCGGGCGGCACGGCGTCGCCGATGTGCCGACCGGCATTGCCGGTTTCGCGGGGCGCAGCCGGGCGTATGTGAAAGTGCAGGACGGCTGTCTGCTGCGGTGCAGCTTCTGCATCATTCCCATCGTGCGGCCGCATGTGGCCAGCCGGCCCCCCGAGCACGTGCTGGAAGAGATCGGGCGGTTGGTCGCGGCCGGATATCGGGAGATCGTGCTTACCGGCATTCACCTGGGGCATTACGGCGTGGAGTGGAACCGCGGCCGGGCGAAAGAAGACTGGATTCGCCTTGCGCACTTGTTGCGGCGAATCATGACGCTCGAGGGAGATTTTCGCGTGCGGCTTTCGAGCATCGAAGCGACCGAAGTGACGCGCGAACTGGTCGACGTGCTGGCGGCATATCCCGAGCGGATTTGCCCGCACTTGCACATCTCGATGCAAAGCGGCTCCGACCGGGTGCTGCGGCGGATGCGGCGCCGCTGGGGCAGCCGGCGCTATGTCGACCGCTGCCGGCTGGTGGCCGAGGCGCTCGATCGGCCGGCACTGACGACCGACATCATCGTGGGCTTTCCGGGGGAAAGCGAAGACGATTTTCAGGCCACCTGCCAGGTCGCCGAAGAAGTCGGCTTTTCCAAAATCCATATCTTTCCGTTCAGTGCTCGCCGCGGCACGCCAGCGGCCGAGATGAGCGACCCGGTTTCGCCGACCGAAAAGAGCGAGCGCGTGGCCCGGCTGGCCGTCGTCGAACGGCAACTGCGCGAACGGTATTTCGCCGGCCTGGTCGGCAGCCCGGTGCGGGTGCTCGTCGAATCGGCCGCAGCCGATCGGCCCGGCTGGTTGGCCGGCACGGCTTGCCGCTATGCCCCGGTGCAATTGCCAGCGGGCACCACCGACCCGGCCAGCAGCGTGGGGCAATTAGTCGAGGCCTCGGTCGTCCGGGCCACGGCGGATTATCTCGAAGCCGTGAAGCGATAGCGGCCTGCGTTGCTAGCAGGCCACGCGACATCCGCAACGCAGTAGCGGTAGGTCTGGCCTTGGCCTGACGTTCCGTGTGCTGGCGCATGTTTTCTCGCTGACTCGTTAGCTGTCAGGCCAAGGCCTGACCTCCGGCAAGCAATGCGGCATTGCGCAGGGCGCCCCCGGCGAGCGTTGCCCACAGGGCAAAAGCGAGCGGTGTGAGGCCTGACGAAGGAGGGGCCGAGCGCAGTAATATTGCGGCATACGCGGGGGTTTGATACAGTTCCGCCCCATTTATTGGTCAGTGTCGCACGCGGCAGCCGCACCAGCCTGGGCATTTCGCCTTCACCTTTCGGGCTCTGGCTACCGCTAGCGGATTCGCGCCCCGTCTCGATTTCGTTCCCGTCGCCTCGCAGGAGCCGCCCGGATGCAGGTCCGTCGTCTCGTCGTGTCGCTCGCCGTCGCCGCGGCCCTGGTCGCCGTCGGGGCGTGGCCCCGCGCCCATGCCGCAACGTGGGGCAAGCCGACCAAGAAGAAGCCGGCGGCCACGAAAGAGAAAGAAGCGGATTTCGAGCTCACCGAAACAAGCGGCCCCTGGCTGATCATGGCCGCCACGTTCACCGGCGACGGGGCGGAAGAGCAGGCCCTGCAACTCGTCCGCGAGCTGCGCAAGGAACTGAAACAGAACGCCTACACCTATCAGAAGAAATTCGACTATTCCCAGACCATGGAGGGACGCGGAGTCGATCGGCTGGGCGGTCCGCAGACCATGCGTTATGAGCGATCGGAGACGGTGACCGAAATCGCCGTGCTCGTGGGCGATTACGACAAAGTGGGGGAATCGGGGGACGATCTCGCGCAGCGGACGCTGAAGAAGATCAAATACATGCAGCCCGATGCGCTGACCAAGGTGGCCAAAACCTCGCAGACGTTGGCGGCCATTCACGCCATCCAGCGAGCAGCGCTTCCCAAGGATGACAAACAGCCGGAAAAAGGGCCGATGGGCGGCGCGTTTCTGACGAAAAATCCCCTCTTGCCCCGCGAGTTCTTCGTCCCCAAGGGGCTCGACAAGTTCGTTGTCGACATGAACAAGAACGTGAAACACAGCCTGCTCGATTGCAAAGGCCAGTACACGGTGAAGGTGGCCACGTTCATTGGCCGAAACGTCTTGCTCACCCGCCAGGTGGTCGATCAGATGGAAAAGGGCAAGAAGCTGCAACTGAAGAGCAAGCTGGTCGATGCGGCCGAAAAGGCCCACAAATTGACCGAGGCCCTGCGGGCCAAGGGGGTCGAAGCCTACGAATTCCACGATCGATCGTCGAGCATCGTGACGATCGGCAGCTTCGACTCGGTCGGCACGCCGCAGCCGAACGGCCAGATCGAGCTCAATCCGCAGATCTATGCCATCATGAAGAAGTACGGCGCCGAACGCTCGGTCAGCGCTGGTAGCCCGCAGGTGGGAAAGCCCAAGACGGAAGACGGCGTGCCGTTCGACGTGCAGCCGTTGCCGGTCGAAGTCCCGCGGCGCTCGATCGCCGCCGACTACGCTCGGTCGCCGGGGAATTAGCGCCGCGGCAAGCGGGCCTGTGGCGATGCGCGGGCGGTTGCCAGCGTTCTCGCGGGCTGTGATACTGAGCCGTCGCGGGCGGCATGCGGCCGGCCGCCCACGGATTCAGTTCCGCTCCCCTGCCCCGCCGCGATTGCCGAGCGACGCGATGCCACGCCCCATGTTTCCGCCCCACACGCCGCTGGTGCTGGGCACGTTCAATCGCGGCAAGCTTCCCGAGCTGGCCGAGCTTTTGGCACCGCTCGCGTGCGAACTGAAGACGCTGGGCGACTTTCCAGGCGTGGTTGCGGTCGAAGAGACGGGGGACAGCTTCGCGGCCAACGCGGCCCTCAAGGCCGGCGAGCAGGCCAAGCATTTGGGGGCCTGGGTGCTGGGAGAAGATAGCGGGCTGTCGGTCGATGCGCTCGATGGCCGGCCGGGCGTTTTTTCGGCCCGCTACGCTGGCCCGAAGGCCACCGACGCCGACAACAACGCCCTGCTGCTCAAGGAACTGGCCGGGGTGCCACGAGAGCAGCGAACCGCGCACTACACCTGCCACGTCGCGCTGGCCGATCCGGCTGGCGAAATCGTCGCCCGCTCGGAAGCCTACTGCCGTGGGCTGATCCGCACCGAGCCGGCCGGCAGCGCCGGTTTCGGCTACGACCCACTATTCGAGATCGCGGAATACCACCAGACGTTCGGCGAACTGGGGCTGGCGGTGAAACGGGTCTTGAGTCACCGCGCCCGGGCCGTGACACGCCTGGTGGAGATGCTGGTGTGACTTCCACGGCCAGGCGAACATTGCGACTGCGGCATCACCGCCGCCGATGAAAGGCACGCCGCGCATGATGCCCACGAATGCACAACCACAAGATTCCGCCGCGCCGAACTCGGGCGCCGGACAGAAGCCCGACCGGGTGCTACGGCTGATTGCCGGTTTCAAGTTGCTGGAGGGATTCTTGATCTTGAGCCTGGCGGTCGGCGTGCTCAAACTGCTGCACCACGACGTGGCCGGCATGGTCAGCGATTGGATTCGGGCGATACGGGTCGATCCCGATAATCGTTACGCCCATCTCTTGTTGGCAAAGCTGGGTTTGATCGACGATCACCGGCTCAAGGAGATCAGTGCCGGTTCGTTCGTCTACGCCGCGCTCCGGTTCACCGAAGGCGGGGGCTTGTTCTTCCGCAAGCGCTGGGCCGAATATTTCACCGCGATCGCCACGGGAATGTTCATCCCGGTCGAAGTCCACGAGATTTACGTCCATGTTAGCCTGCCCAAGGCGGCGTTGCTGGTCGTCAACGTAGCGGTGGTGTGGTACCTGGTTGCCCAACTGCAACGCGGTAAATCGGCCGCCCTGGAACTGCCTATGCAGTACGATCCTTCTGCTCCGCGGGTCGAGCCGGGTCAGGCCGAAGACTGACCAGCGCCCTCCTGGTTGAGCTGGAGTGCGTGGCCGTCGATGCCACCCGTGGCCTCGAAAAGGAGCAATGCTTGACGGACTGGAGCGACGTCGTGCACGCGAACGATTTGCACGCCCTGGCTTGCGAGCGCACAGGCCACGCCGACCGTGCCGGCAGTGCGATCGGCCTCTTTGTCGGCCAGTACCTTGCCGATGAATCCCTTCCGCGAGGGGCCGACCAACAGCGGGCAGGCCAGTTCGTGCAGATCGCGGCAATGGGCCAACAGCGTGAGGTTGTGCTGGTGGGTTTTGCCGAAGCCGATGCCAGGATCGAGAGCGATCTTGTCCATCGGGATACCGGCGGCG
>DATJTR010000014.1:0-2558 GCA_035503215.1 Pirellulales bacterium | reverse complement strand
GAGCCCTCCGCCTGGCCACGTACATTGCCAGCGAAAAACTGAAAGAGTTTCGCGGTGTCGAGCAGCAACTGCAAGGCAGTGACGGCGTCGAGCCCCCGATGTCACGCGTTTTCGAAAACGATCCGTGGAACTGGAGCACGTTCCACGTTTCGAATTCGTGGGAGCGACAGTGGCTCGACACGACCCCGCTGGTCAGCCAGTTTTGGTGGGGTACCGTCCCCACAGTCTGGTCGCTTGTGGCCGAGGAAACGGATTTGAGGGCGACCAAAATCATTCTGGCCTTGGAAGCCTGGCGCCTCGAACATGGCCAGTTGCCCGACAAGTTGGACGAGCTCGTCCCCAGCCTGCTCGACTCCGTGCCCAGCGACCCGATTTACGCCAAATCGTTTTTCTACTATCCCGACGGAATGCCTCAGTTGGCCGACGATCGTCTGCTGTTGAGCTCAGCCGCGGACGTGGCGGCCGCCCAGAAGGAAGCCGACGAGTGGAACTACGCGCCGCGGGTGATCAAATTGTCCGCGATCGCCGGGCGCCCAACTTTATGGAGCGCGCTCAGCCCACTGCCTTGGGCTCAGATCGTTAGTCTTGAACATCGGGGGAGTGGCGAAACCTGGGACTTGTGGTACTACGACCTGGACAAACAAAACACCCGCTGGATTCCACAGAACTCCGTTGGCAGCGTTCTCGCCGGGGGCCAGGCATACGTGATTCCCAGCGTGGATTCCGCCGCCCCCGAGTAAGCACATGGGTTCGCTTGCACGGCAATTGCGGTCCTTCGCCGCCGCCCGCATAATGGGCCTCTTTGGTCGCGGCCGCGGATCCTGAGCCAGCCCTCGCAAGAGACCTGCGGGGCAGGGGGGGTGCTTTTTCTTCCGCTGGATCGCAGCGTCGGCTTTTGTCACAGCGGCTTGCGGCGTCTTTCCGGCGTGGCGTTGGGCCAAACGGCAAGTCCTGCAAGGACGATTTCCCGCATTCTCGCGGCAGCGAGCACTAAAAATGGCAGTCCGTACTCGTTTTGCTCCTAGTCCGACCGGTTATCTGCACATTGGTGGCGTCCGCACGGCCCTGGTCAATTGGCTCTTTGCTCGGCGGCATGGCGGGCAGTTTCTGCTGCGCATCGACGACACCGACGCGGAGCGAAACATCGAGTCGGCCCTGGCCCCGATTCTGCACGGTTTTCACTGGTTGGGGATCGATTGGGACGAGGGGCCCGAGATCGGCGGCCCGCATGCTCCGTACTATCAATCGCAGCGATTGCCGCGCTATCAGGAGGCGGCGCGACAATTATTGGCCGACGGTTTCGCCTATCGCGATTACGCCACGGCCGACGAGATTCAGGCCGAACGCGAAGCCGCCACCGCCGAAAAGCGGGCCTTCCTCTACAGCCGCCGCTGGATGGCCGAATCGGAGGCCGAGGACCGCCGCTTCACGGCCGAAGGCCGCCAGGCCGTGGTCCGGCTGAAAATGCCCCGCGAGGGAAAACTGATCATCAACGACCACGTGCGCGGGCAGGTCGAGTTCGATTGGGCCCGCGAGCAGGACCACGTGATCCAGCGGGCCGACGGCACGTGCCTGTATCACCTGGCCAGCGTGGTCGACGATTACGATTTTCAGATCACGCACGTCATCCGGGCGGAGGAGCATCTGTCGAACACGCCGCGGCAGATTTTTATCGCTCAGTCGCTGGGCTATCCGCTGCCGGTGTATGCCCATCTGCCGTTCGTGGCCGAGCCGGGAAGCAAGAACAAGCTCAGCAAGCGCAAGCTCGACAAGTACCTGAAGAATCGCGACTTCGCGCGGTTGATGGAGCACGGCCAGGCGATCGCCGCGGCGCTGGGGTTGGCCACCACGGCCGACACCTTCAACCCGGTGATCGTCGACTTCTACGAGCAGGTCGGCTACCTGCCCGACGCGATTATCAATTACCTGGTGCTGCTGGGCTGGTCGTTGGACGACAAGACCGAGTTCTTCACCCGGCAGGAGATGATCGAAAACTTCTCGCTCGAGCGAGTAACCAAGGCGCCGGCCAGCTTCGATCCCAAGAAGCTATGGGCCTTTCAGGATCGCTTCATGCAAGAGTTGCCGCTGAAGCAGAAGACCGCTGGCGTGCTACCCTTCCTGCAACGTGCCAGTTTGGTCACCTCGCCGCCGCCGTGCGACATCGCACCCAAGTTGAATCGCATCCTGACCGCCGCCGGCAGTCGCATCAAGACGTTCGGCGACATCTTGGACTACGTCGACTTCTTCACCGCCGACGAGCAGTTGAGCTACGACCCCGAGGCGTTCGAACTTCGACTGCGTCCGGTCGAAGCCCGGGAGTTGCTCGGCGACTATCGGCAGCAATTGGCGACCGTCGCGCCATTCGAGGCGCAGCGGTTGGAGCAGTTCACGCAGGAATTCATCGCCGCTCAAGGGAAGAAGATCGGCGACATCGTCCATCCGTTGCGCGTGGCCCTGACCGGCAAGGGGGTCGGGCTCGGGTTGTTCGACACCTTGGAGATCCTGGGCCAGGAGCGTTCGCTGGCGCGGATCGATCGAGCCATTCGCCGCGCTTCGTG
>DATJTR010000013.1:0-5983 GCA_035503215.1 Pirellulales bacterium | reverse complement strand
TTCGTCGTCTTGTTGTCGTCGCGGCGGGCTGGGCTGCCCGGCATGGGTCCAAGGTCGATGAAGCGGCCGTTGTCGACTTCGACCCGCGAGGTGTTGGGCCAGAACAAGATGCGGCTGGCCGTGGTCGTGGAGACCGGGCCGCCGGGAGTGGTCTGGCGGAAGACCGAAGCGTTGCTGGTGCCGTCCCCTTCGAGAACCATCAGCGACTTCTGCTCGGCGAAGGTCAGGCGATGCGCTCGGGCGGTGATGCCCATGCCGTCGGCTTGCGTGTTGCCTTGCGTTTCCAGTTCCAGCCAACTGCGCTCGCCGGTCAGGCGGCCGGGCGCTTCGCGGACCGTGAGGGCGTCGGTCGTGAGATTGATGGCGTCGGGGCCGGCCTGATCGGGGTTCTCGACGTCGAGCACCGTTTCCCACGTCGGGACCGGGCCGTAGATGCACTTCACCTGGTTGGCGAACGTCAGCTCGCGCTTGTACATGTTGCCCGAGATCGAGCGGGCAAAGTGCACCGTCAGATAGGTCAGGGCGTTGGGATCGGAGCCACCCGTGCCGGTCGGTTTGCGAGCGGCGACCGGCTTGGCTTGCGGCCCGGCGGGAGGAGTGCCGGCCAGGCCGCGCGAAGAGGCCGCCGCGGCCATGCCTCGGCGGACGCTCGATACCCAGCCGGGACCGTGCGCATCGATGCCCCCCGTGGTGCGGTTCAGCGCCAAATCGGGGGCTTCCATGCGGTCGATCGATTCGAGCTGGCCGCTTTCGTCGTTCGAGCGGCTTTCGAACTCGACGCGGCCGCGGGGTCCGCCGGCGCAGACCAATTGTTCCAGCGTGGCCGGTTCGGCTTTGCTGTTCGGGTCGGGGGGATGCGCGAAGTCGATCGTCCGCTGCAGCGTGGCATCGAGCGTTTCGGTGCGGGCTTGCCAGGTGGCGGTGTGGGCGACGACTCCACGCTCGAAATGGGCCGTGTGGCCGTCGAATCGCATCCGGCCTGTCCAAGTGATGTCGAGATTATCGGCGCCCGCTGGCGGAGCAGCGCCTGGCGGGAGGGCGCGGGGAGGTGCCTTGCCCGGCGCGCCGGCCGCGGCCAGCGAGCCGTCGCCGGGCGCGGGGCCGACCATGCGGCCAGGTCCATCGATCCACAACAGGTTCGAGGCTCGTTCGAGATCGATTTCGGGACCGGCCAGCGACAGGCCGCGGGCTTCGACCTTGCCCGGCTTGCCGATCACTACGATCTTCGTGTCGGGCAGATCGGCCTTGAAAACTTCCAAGCGGTCGCCGCTGACGACGAGCGGCTTGTCCTCGGGCTTGGCGGTTTTGGCTTCGACCAGCAGGGCCTTGCCGTCGAGGAACAATTCGGAAACGGCGGTCGCCTGCCCGCGCACGGCGAGATGGATTTCCATCTTCGAACCGGCCACGCGGAACTGTTGTTCGCTGCGCGTCGTGCGCCCGCGATTGCCGGGCGATTGCGAAGCGGCGGGCGAACCGGGGCCCGTTTGATTCGCACCCGCGGCGGCACCTGCGGCCAGCGGCGGGGTGAGGACGAAGATGGCATCGAGTTGGCCGGTGGCACCGATCAATTGCGGCGATTCGACGCGCACGGCACCCTGGGCCAGCACCCGCTTGGGTCGCGTTTCGTCGCGCGGGCCCGGCGGCGGGGCCGCGCCCGGCGTACGCACCGCAACGGTTTGAATGGTTTCGTGCCGCGCCGGACCAGCAGCGGGAGCGGCGGGCTGAGCTGCCGTGACGGCAGAAGTGGGCGTGGTGATGAGCCAAGCACGGATTTCGTCGGCCCAGAGCGTGCCGGTTTGGGGCGAGCCGTCGGCGGCGCGAGGCCCCAAGTCGGTCAGCTTGACCATCGCCCCGCCTTGCACGATGACGAGCTGTTCGCCGACCAACGGCTCGACGCGCAGTTGATGCGACCACTGGGCGGCGTACAGGCCCGATGGGTTGCGGGGCGAAGCGCCTTGCAGCGTGCCCGGCCCGTCGACGACGATGCGGCCGGTTTTCAAATCGTATTCGACGCGTTGCCCGCGCACCTGGGCACCTTGGCTGGGGGCGCGGATGATCACCGGGTCGCCGCGGGCTTCGATCCAGCGGGCTTCCAGATTGGCCAGGTTGGCGGGACGCTTGGTTTGCGGCTGCTTTGCCGCGGGCTTGGTCGGATCTTCGCGCTCGACGAAGTGGATCGCCAGCAGTTCGCAGTTCATCTCGTCGCTGGGGCCGCTGGCATTCAGCCGGAAGACATCTACCTTTTCGTTGAACGTGGCCACCGAATGTTCGAGATCGAAGCAGAACGGGCCTTGGCAGGTGATTTTCACCGGGGGCTGCTGCGCCTTGGGAGCCGGAGCCGGGGGAAGCTGCGGCTGCTGACCGAAGGCGGCGGGCCCGGCGGGAAAGACGTCGCCAGAGGGCGCGTCGTCCGACATCATCACCATGTGGACGGTGACTTCGCGGGTGAGCGTGAGCGAACGCACGCCGCTGATCTGCGGCGTCTTGCTTTGCTTGCCGACCGGATCCTGGCGAGTGAGCAGGATCGTCAATTCGCGGCCGCTGCCGTAACTGCCGCCGAAACGAAAGTTGACCGCCTCGGGCGTGACCACGCGGTCTTCGGCGAGCACGAGGTTTTTGGTTTCGATGAGCAAGTCGTCTGCCGCGCCCGGATGCGAGGGCTGGCGGCGGATGGTCACCTTGCCGTCGAGCTGGCCGCCGATGAGCTTGCCGATCTTGCCCCGGCGGTAATCGAAATCTTCGTCGAACTTGAGCAGGGCCCCCTCGGGCGCCTGCAAGATGATCGGCTGCGCCTTTTCCTTGTTGGGATTGGGCTCTTCAAAGAACATCATCGTGCACTGGTCGAGCTTCATCACGCCGTCGGGCAGACTCTTGTAGTCGCTGATCAGCAGCTTGACCCGATCGTTGCCCAACAGCTTGACGTCCTTCCGCAGCTCCCAGGCCCCTTCGGGGAAATAGGGGCGCAAGGCCAGTGCGGCCTGGTTCGAGAGATCGCGAGCGGCCTTGTAGTCTTTGACCGTGCGGGTCGAGGTGGGGGCGGCGCTGACCGAGGGCTCGATCAGGCGGACGGCGACGAGCGCATACACCAGGTAGGCCGAGAGCACGGCCCCGAAACTGACGCTGATGCGTAAGAGCTTTACCCGCAAGCGGTCACCTGAGAGGCTCGTCGATCCGTCGGTTTGCCGGGGCCGGCCCGCCCCGTGAGGCAGCCCGTCCCGCTCATGCCGCTAATAGCGCTGCAACAATTCGTCCCAGCGGTGCTGTGCCTTGAGCACCAGCTCGATCGTTTCCCGCACCGCGCCCCGGCCGCCGCCGCGCGACGTGACGTATTGCGCCGCGGCCCGGGTTTCGGGGCAGGCGTCGGCCACGGCCACGCCCAAGCCAACCGCGCGAATGACCGGCAGATCGGGCAGATCGTCGCCGATGTAGCAAACCTGCGCCAGCGTGAGGCCGGTTTGGCGCAGAATCTCGTGCGTGGCGGGCAGCTTGTCTTCGGCCGTTTGACGCACGATGTCGATTCCCAATTCGGCCGCGCGAACTTTGACGATGTGCGAGCTGCGGCCGGTCACCAGGCCGAAGCGATAGCCGGCCCGCTGCCAGAGCTTGATGCCCATGCCGTCGCGGATATGAAAGTGCTTGGTCTCGATGCCTTGGTTGTCGAAGATGACGTAGCCGTCGGTGAGCACGCCGTCGACGTCGGCCAAGATCAGTTCGATCTTCTGGCAGCGTTCTTCGAGTTTCATGGTGTGCGTCCCGCTGTCGGTCTTGGGCGGAAAAATGGGGACAGGCACGGCGCTGCCGCGCCGGCCGCCAATATCCGCGTCGTACTGCTTCGAGCCAGTCCCATTTTTCCGCGCGTTTCGCTAACCCTGGGGATGATCTTGCCGGGCGCGGGCCCGGAGCACGCCGGCAAACTTGGGGGCCGGCACGGCCGAATGAACTTCGGCGCCGCCGCCCGAGTGCTGCTGGGGCACCACCCCCACCACGTCGGTGATGTCGAGCAAGCCGACCGGCGTTCCCTGTTCGTCGATCACCGGCAACTCACTGATTTTTCTCTCCGCCATGATAGCGATTGCGTCAACCAGCATCGACCCGGCGGGCACCGTAGTCGGCTGCGACGTCATGACGGTGTGGATCGGGTCGTCGAGGACCGCGTCGCGGCGGCTTTCGAACAGCCGGGCCAGATCGCTGTCGGTGAACAGCCCGACCAACTTGCCGACGGAATCGACCAGCATGATCGCACCCGAGCGGCGGCGGCCAACTTGCCGATCGACAAACACCTCGCGCACCGTGCGCGTGGCCGGGGCGATGCGGCACTGGCCGAGCGGCCGCATCTGGTCGTCAACTTTCGACAGCCGCCGGCCCAAGTTGCCGGCCGGATGGAAGCGGGCGAAATCTTCACGGCGGAACGACCGCATGCGGCTGGCAACCAGCGCGAGCGCATCTCCCATCGCCAGCATGGCCGTGGTGCTGGTGCTGGGGGCCAGGCCGAGCGAACAGGCTTCCTTGAGTGGCCCCAAGTCGATGGTCACCGTGGCGCTGCGGGCCAGCGTGCTGGTGCGGGAGCCGGTGACTGCCACGATTGGCACGCCAAACTCCGAAAGGGAGGGAAGCAGTCGCACGACTTCCTCGGTCTCGCCGCTCTGCGAGAGGACGAGCAGCAGGTCTTCATGATGGATGCGTCCCAAGTCGCCATGCACCGCTTCGGCCGGATGGAGATAGTGGCTGCGCGTGCCGGTCGAGGCCAGCGTGGCGGCGATCTTTTGACCGATCAGTCCAGCCTTGCCCATGCCGGTGACGATCACGCTGCCGCGGCAGCGAAAGAGCAGGTCGACGGCACGGCAAAATTCGCCGTCGAGCCGCCCGGCGAGTTTCCAAAGGGCCCCGCTTTCGAGCTGAATGATTTCGCGGGCGTAGCGCAACTGATCGACGGGCGAGAGATCGGGCGCAGGGGAATGGGAGTGTGTCATGGTTTGGCCATCCTTGACCGCTAGCATCGCGAAGTCCGTGCGATGCTGATTTTGGGTCGGTGATTGTAGCCGCGGTGCCGGGGGGGAGCAATGTAAGCTGGCGAGGATGGGTTGAGAGCGGGAACATGGAATCGGCCCAGGCGCTCACGTATAGTGACGAAATGGACGAAATCCCTGACACCACGAGCTCGACGCCAGTGGCGCACAAGCTTCTTCATGAGGTGTGGCAGTGGGAGGAAGACGGCATGCCGCTCAGCTCGCTAGCGCTCGCGGGGCCTGGCGGCGACGGCCAACGGGCGTTTCAGCCCGCCGACGCGCGGCTCGTGGCGACACTCTGGGCCGTGAGCCACTGCGACGCGATGACGCAGTATCACCGGCTGTTAGGTCGCGAGGAGTACACGACGGACCAGCCGTGGGATTACGAGCCGTATCCGGAGGAATGGGTGGTCGAGCAACGCGACGCTGGGATACGTCCCGAGTAGCCGGTCTGTCTGGCCCGTTCTGCAATTCGGCTGGGATTTGCGTTTGCGCTCCAGAATGCTAGAAGCATCATCGCTTCAAGGGCAATGGGTCCAGCCGGGCGAGCTTGCGGGCATGAAACGTTGGCTGCTACTTCTCGTCGCAATCGCCGCCTCGGGCGGCTGTTTTGTCACCAGGATTTACAATCCGGCTGGCCGAGAGGTCTATTTTGTAGTTCCGGGCGTCGGTGAGTTTCTGGTCCATAGCGACATGCCAAACGAGGCATTCTACAAGACGGTCGACGGGAGCCGGGCAGCGTCCGGGGGAACGCCCCCTGCAGAGCGGCCACTGGAATCCAACGAGGCGGTCGCGACACCGCCGGACGCCAAGAATCCTTCCGGATCCGATTGACCTCCGCCCGCCACCGCCGCTGCTGGCTGCCCCCTGGCCATTCCGCTACAATGGCCGGTCACACCCCGGAAGGATTGTCGGCGAACAAGAAGCCGATTTCACTCATATTTCTGCGTTTCGCTGCTGCCGCGCGAGGGAGATTT
>DATJTR010000012.1:0-2990 GCA_035503215.1 Pirellulales bacterium | reverse complement strand
GGAGGTGACCCCGTGAGCGGATCGCGCGCCAGTCGATCGAGCGGCACACCACGTCCGTCGGGGGGTGGGGCGAAGAGCGCCAGCACGAGCGCGGCCGCCTCGGGCGGCAATGGCGCGGTGACAGGCGCCGGAAAAACGTGGCCAAATGTCGTGATGCGAGCATCGGCCGGCACGGGAAAAACGTTTCAGCTCTCGAACCGCTATTTGCAACTGGTGGGCGCGGGCGTGCGGCCCGAATCGATTCTGGCCGTCACGTTCGCTCGCAAGGCGGCCGGAGAAATCTTGGCCCGCGTCGTGCAGCGGTTGGCCGACGCGGCCCTCGACCGGCAGGCTTGCGAGCAATTGGCGGAGCAAGTCCGTTGGTCGCTCGACCAGGCGGCGTGCGGACAATTGCTGGGTCATTTGCTCGCGAATCTGCACCGCTTGCGGATCGGCACGCTCGATAGTTTTTTCGTCCGTCTGGCCGGCAGTTTCGCGCTGGAGCTGGGCCTGCCCGCCGCGTGGCAGATTGTCGAACCCACGGACGACTACCGCTGGCGATTGGAGGCGATTCGCCGCGTGTTGGCCGCGGGCAAGACGGGCGATCTGGTCGCGCTCATGCATCTGTTGTTCAAAGGCGAAACGACCCGCGCCATCAGCGGGCAGATCGCGAGCTTGGTGACCGCGCTGTACGACATTTATTGCGAGGCCGATGCAGACGCCTGGCATCAGCTGGAGCGCCCGGCGCGGCTGACCGTCGAAGCTCTCTCCGCGGCGATCGAGCAATTGGCCGCGGCTCCACGGCCCGCCAACGGTCATCACGCCAAAGGCTTGGCCGCCGATCTAGTGCGAGCCCGCAGCGACGATTGGAAGGAGTTCGTCGCCAAGGGCCTGGCGATGAAGGTCGCCAGCGGCGACACCTATTTCGGCAAACCGGTCGATCCCGACCTGGCGGCACTTTATCGGCCGCTTCTAAAACATGCCGCCGGCGTTTTGGTGGGACAGGTGGCCGATCAAACCGAAGCGACCTTCAAAATGCTCAAGGATTTTACCGGCGCGTATCAACCGCTCAAACACGAGCGCGGCGGGCTTTTGTTTGGCGATGTGCCACGCGTGCTGGCCGACGCGATGGCCGAGGGAATGTGGGAGCGCGCGTCCTGGCGGCTCGACGGCTCGATTGCCCATTTGCTGGTCGACGAATTCCAGGACACCTCGCTCGCTCAATGGCAGGTGCTCCGGCCGCTGGCCACCGCCTGCTGTGAAGGGGGCGGAACGCGAAGTTTCTTTGCGGTCGGCGATGTGAAGCAGGCGATCTATCGCTGGCGGGGGGGCGTGTCGCAGATCTTCGACGCCGCGCGGGAAGAACTAACCGGCGTCGGCGAACAATCGCTGGCCAAAAGCTGGCGAAGTTGCCAGGCGGTGATCGACGTGGTGAATCAGGTCTTCGGCCACCTGACGACGAACGCGGCGCTGGCCGACTTCGCCGGTGTGGCCGAGGCGTGGAATGCCAGCTACGTCGAGCACACCACCGCCCAAACCGAGCTGGCCGGCCACTTGTCGTTGGCGGTCGCTCCGGCCGCCGAAAAGGGAGAGAAGCAAGCTGATGTAACGCTGCGACATGCGGCCGGACAGATTGCCCAGCTCGCGGCCGACTCTCCGGGACGCACGATTGGCGTATTAGTGCGGCGAAACATCGCCGTGCGACAGTTGATCCATGTCCTGCGCGGAGTCCACAAGATCGCGGCGAGCGAGGAAGGGGGCAATCCGCTCGTCGATTCGCCCGCCGTGCAGATCGTGCTGTCGGCGTTGAATCTGGCCGATCATCCCGGCGACACCGTGGCCCGCTTTCACGTCGCGCATTCGCCGCTCGGCGCGGAGTTGGGAATCACGGATCACACCGACGACGCGGCTGCGCACGCGGCAATGGCCCGGCTGCGGAGGAAATTGCTCACGGAAGGTTATGGCCGGACGCTTTACGGCTGGGCACGCATGCTGGCGACACACTGCGACCCGCACGACTTGCGGCGGCTGGAGCAACTCGTCTCGCTGGCCTACACGTTCGGCCAGCGCGCGGGAGTTCGGCCCGGCCTGTTCGCGGCCTACGTGCGCGAAAAGAAAGTCGAAGATCCCACGGCCACGCAGGTGCGCGTGATGACGATTCATCAGGCCAAGGGATTGGAGTTCGACATCGTCGTGCTGCCAGAACTCCACGGCAACCTCAAGGGAAAACCACCCGAGCTGGCGGTTGGCCGGCGGCGGCCGATCGATCCAATCGAATTGGTTTGCCGCAATGCCGACGCGACGGTGCGGGCGCTGCTGCCCCCACGGTTTCAAAAGATTTTCGAAATCTGGCCGCGAGAAGCGGTCGGCGAATCGCTCTGCCTGCTGTACGTGGCCATGACCCGCGCGGTCCATGCCCTGCACATCCTGGTGGCTCCGACCACGAAGACCAAAAAGGGGGAGGCGGGGGCGTTCCCGAAAACATTTGCCGGCATTCTGCGATCGGCCCTCTGCGCTGGGCGCCCGCTCGAAGCGAGGACCGTTGCCCATGAGCATGGTGACCGAAACTGGAATCGGGCCGAGGATCGGTCCGTGGAATCAAAAACATCAGTAAACGCCCCGGCGGTCGATCCCACGCCTCAGCCAATCGCGTTGCGGACGAGCGGACGATCGCGCACTTGGGAGCGCCGTAGTCCGTCGGAATTGGAAGGCGGGATGCTCGTCCGGATTGGCAATGTTTTGCGGCTCGGCCAGGCGAGCTTTGCCCGCGGCTCGTTGTGGCACGCCTGGCTGGAACGGATCGAATGGCTCGACGAGCCACCCACAGAGCAGGAATCGTTTCGGGCGATCGGTCGGTCGCTCGCGGCCGGCTTGGACGGCGAGCGCGAACTGGCAGCCTTCTGGCAAACGGTGGTCGAGGGCCCCGCGCGGGCATGGCTCTGCCGATCGGCCTACGACGATCCGCGCTCGCTGGGCCTGCCTGCCGCGCTGGAAAAAACCTTGAAGGCGAG
>DATJTR010000011.1:0-7334 GCA_035503215.1 Pirellulales bacterium | reverse complement strand
GCACTCGACGACTTGCGCAAACGATTCCCGCAGACCGAAGCCGTGCTGCTGTCGACCCGCAATCGGGTGGAGATCTACACCGCCTGCCAGGACGCCGACCGCGTGCCGTCGCACGAAGAGATGGCCCAATTCATGGCCGATTTTCACGGCCTGCCGATGTTCGAGATTTTCGACGATCTTTTCGAGCGAACCGGCGAAGACGCGATTCGACATTTGTTTGCCGTGGCGGCCAGTCTCGACAGCATGGTGGTCGGCGAGCCGCAGATTCTCGCGCAGGTGAAGCAGGCTTACGAATTGGCGACGGCGCGGGAGAGCACGGGTCCGCTCACGCACGGGGCGTTTCAAGCGGCGCTGCGCGTGGCCCGTCGCGTGACGCTGGAAACCGGCATCCATCGCCGCCGAGTGAGCATACCGAGCGTGGCGGTGGCCGATTTCGCCAGTGAAGTGTTCGAAAGTTTCGACGACAAACAAATCTTGCTGATTGGCGCCGGCGAGATGGCGGCCGAAACGCTTCGTTACCTGCAAGACCAAGGCGCTCACGACGTCACGGTCATCAACCGCAATGCCGATCGCGCTCGGGAATTGGCCGAAGTCTGGCAAGGCAAGGCGGAGCCGTGGGAACGCTTGGACGCACTTTTGTCCAAGGCCGATCTGGTGATCAGCACCACCGGGGCCAGCGAACCGATCGTCAGCCGCGCGCGGTTCAAACCGATCGAAACGGCTCGGCAACAGCGGCCGATCGTGATTCTCGACCTGGCGGTGCCGCGCGATTTCGACCCCGCAATCAACGATTGCCTCGGAGTCTACCTGTACTCCCTGGACGATCTGGATCAGGTTTGTCGCCGCAATCGCCGCCAGCGCGACGCCGAACTGCCGCAGGCCATGCATATCATCGAAGAGGAAACCGGCCGCTTCATGGCCGATCTGCACCATCGGGCGACGGCACCGATCATCACGCAATTGCGCGAAGGCTGGCATCAGCCGAAGGAAGACGAACTGCGCCGTCTATTCAACAAGCTGCCCGAATTGGATGAGCGGACCCGGGGCGAGATCCGCCAATCGTTCGACCGGCTGATCAACAAGCTGCTCCATCCGCCGCTGGAATCGCTGCGCAGCGAGGCGCAGCAAGGCCCGCCCCATGGTCTGCTCGAAGCGCTGAAACGGTTGTTCCAGCTCAAAGATTGAGCGAGCCTCGATTGCCGCTCAATCCGCGGCGGCGGCCTTTGTCCCTCTCTGCCGCGCATAGCCTACCGGTAGCTAGCAGCTGCCTACAGCTTGCAGGGGGTGGCGTCACCACGCGCCGGAAGTACCACCAGTGGAATCCGCACAAGTTTTTCAATCGGAACGGTCGATAGGGGAACAAGAGAGTTCCAAAAAACGAAGATCTCGGCTGGCAAGCCGACGAAATACGGGCGCACGATAGCAGTGGCAACGCCGCCAGAGAGCGGAACCAAAGGAGGTCGTCATGTCGTCGATCAACAACAATACGCTCAGCCAAGACTACTATTATCAGATCGCCCAGTCCGCGACCTCCTCCACGCAATCGAGCGCCGCGGCCGCAGCCTCTGGCGTCGACGGCGCCTCGGCCACGTCGCCGGCCAGCAGTACCGGTCCATCAAATCCGTTTGGAGCCATCTCAGGCGGACACCACCACCACGGCGGACACGGGGGCGGCGGGTTGAGTCAGATCGCTCAGACGGTCGAGCAAGCTCTGCAAAGTTCCTCGAACAGTTCGAGCGATCCGAACACGGTGATTCAAAACGCGCTGGAACAGTTGTTTGGCGGCGGATCGTCGACCGGGAGCTCCAGCTCAAGCAACGACAGCAGCTCGACGAATCCGTTGTCGACGCTACTCCAGACGGTCGCCGGTCCGACTGACGTTTCGTCGACGAGCGTCAATTCGAGTGATTCCGACGCCTCGAGCTCCGATTCGAGCGACAGCTCGGATAGCGCGCAGCAGTCGTTCACGCAGTTGCTCGCGTCTTACGGGGTCAGCCCGCAGCAATTCCGCAGCGATCTGATCTCGGCGCTGTCGGCCTCGCAAGGCGGCTCGCCTGCTTCGTCGTCTCTGTTCCAAAGCTTCCAGCCCGGCTCCGGCGTCGACGCGGTCGCATAGGGCCACCGACGGAAAAACCGTGGCTCGCCACTCATTCCAAGCGGCGCGAAATCACCAGCTTGAGTGGCCCCAGAAACTCGGGCTGCGTTCGGAGATGCCCGTAGGCGGCATCCCAGGTTCCATCGCTCAGATCGCGGCTCAAGCGCGCCACGAACCGCTCGATCGCGTGCGGCGGTACGAAACTCCAGGCTGAGCAGGCACGCCGGGCACCCGGGTCGAGCAAGCACTCCGGACGGCCGTAATACGCCTCATGGAAACCGTCGCTGCAATCGAGCGGAATGGGAACCGAGACCACTTCGGTTTCGCCACCCAACGCCGCACGGATCGTTTCGATCGGTGGATTACGCCGATTCTCGGCCGCCACGACTTCAGGCGCGTACTGGCCTAACCAGAAATTCGGCGATTCGTCGGGATCGCACGTCATCACGACGACCGGACCGCGCGTGACGCGACGCATTTCGCGCAGGCCCGCGTTCATGTCGGTCCACTGATGGACCGTGAAGCTTGCCATCGCCGCATCGAAATACTCGTCTGCGAACGGCAACCGTTCGGCGACCGCATCAATGGCGAGAGGCAAATGCCGCGGACGCTGGGCGCGCATCGACGCCGATGGTTCGACTGCGGTGACTTGTCTTGCGCTGGGCTCGTACGATCCCGCGCCTGCTCCAACGTTTAAGACCGTTACCGCATCGCCGAGGTAATGGTCGATGAAGGCGGCAATCCGCGGCTCCGGCTGCCGGTAGCGAGAATAGCCGTGGCCCACTTTTCCATAATCGACGTCCCCCGCGCTGCCGTCGTCGTGACGTTCAGCCATCGGCCACCCCCTTCGTCAAGAAGATAGCGGCTTCCCGGAGGCGTTGGAACCGCACAGTCAGCCGCGTGAGCGGCGAGTGGCCTGCACGGGCCCGCGGCGAAACGGCTCATTTCGCGCGACACCGAAATCGGCAGCCAGAAGAAAAAAAGACGGGCGTGACCCATCATAGGTCCGCCCGTCTCCACACACAGGACTCCCGCCGCCGGCGCCTCACTCCCCGAAAGGGCCTGCGCGGCGAGAGTTCGTTCCGTGATTTTGCTGTCTGCGACGTTTCGGTCGCGAGGCGATTCACACGGCTGGCCGGATAATTGGCCGGCCGTAAGGCATCGCCAAATTTCTGCGAATTAGTTCGTGAACTTGCTGCTCAGGGCCGCCATGGGACGGAGCAACCGCGGCGGACGCTGGGCCGAAGGAGCTGGAGCCGGGGCCGGAGCCGGAGCTTGCGGTTCGATATTTTCCGGACGCGGAGCATTGTCGTCGGCCGGAGTCGGCTGAGTCATCGGGGCGTCGCCGCCGGCACCGCAGCCGCAGCTATCGCAAGTCGTGGCCACTTCACAGCCACAACGAGAGCGCTTCAAGCAACCGAACAGGTGGCAGCAGTGACGCGGAGCGCAGCAGGTGTTGCCGCATCCACATCCCGGAGCCACGAAGGCGGGACCGCCCAAACCGTATCCACCCATGCCCATGCCGCCGCAACCACCGCAGCAAGCCGTTTGTCCGCAGCCACCGCCGCCCCAGTGTCCCCAGCCCCAACCGTGTCCGCAACCTTGGCCCCAATTGCTGCCGCAACCACCACCGCAACGACCGCAATCGCCGCCCATGCCGTAGTGATGACGATGGTGGCAAGGACGGGCCTGATAGCCGTACCACAAGTCACCGCCGCAGCAGCCCGGCGGCGACTCGAGTTGGGTCTTGTCGACCAGACCCGGGTTCGGCGCGTAATTGGTATTTGGATCGGCCGGGGCATATCCGCCCAGGCTGTAGGTCGACTCAGCCGGTGGGGCCATCAGGTTTTGCAGCCGGGCGAAGCGAGTCGGCGGCGGCACATCGCTGCTCAGGTCGGCAGCGTGGGCCGCGGCGGCGATTCCGCTCACCAGCAGCAAGGCCATCAGAATCTTGCGCATTACATTCTCCTCGTGTGTGTGAAACCGGGCGGGAAGTAACGGGGCGGGACTCGTCGCAAGCGGCGTGTTTCGAAGCACGGCTCGCTGTCGAGCCAACCATCGTGGGAAGCCTGGCGGGGAGCGGCAGAGCCAGTTGTAACCCTGGGGTCGCGGGTACCGGTTCGCGGCCAGCACGTGGGGTGATTACCACGGCGGGTACTGGCATGTCTGCCTAAGGAAACATGCCTCGCGATTTGGCGTTGAGCAAATGCAACCGTTGATTTTTTTACTCACCTTGCCCCACATGCACAGCCCGCACGACCGGCACGCCCAGGCGCCTGTCTCCAGCCCGGCCTTTCTCTTACAATTGGCTACCAGCCAACGCGGCTCGTCGCTTGGGCACGGAGGCGCGCGGTTCGCGGTCGAAATGGTTTTATTCAGTGTTCAAGATGCCGATCGCGACGGTTTCGACGAATCTCTCCGAGTTGGCGGCGGTGCTGTGGATCGGATTGATCGTCAGCGGTAGTCTGCTGCTTCTGCGCGCACGGCGTGCGGTCCTGGATACCACGCTCTTGGCGGCCTGGTGGTGGACGCTGGCCGCCTGGTTGGCCGTGATTACGGCGGGGCTCGTTGGAATGGTGCCGGGCTATTCCCAAGCCGACACAAGCTGGCATCAATCGCTGCAGATGGCCGCCGCCATGACGACACTCTGCCCGGCGATGGCGATGCTGGGCGCCAAGCGGCCGCAGTATGCGGCCTGGCAATGGATCGTGCTGTCTCTGTGGGTCGTGTTGTCGCTGCCGGCCGCGGAGTGGTTGCTGTTCGCCGGTCCGCCGGCCGTACACACCGCGCGACGATGGTTTTTGCTGGTCCTGCTCTTGCCAGGGATTGTCAACTATTTGCCGACGCGGCATGCCGGATCGGCAGTCTTGTTCGGGATTGGCCAGGCGATCCTGCTGGCACCCTATTTGCCCGCTGGAAGTCTGCCTGCGTCCGACCATTCGCTGCTGGCCGCCACGCTGTTCGTCGCGGCCTTGGCGGCCGCGCTGAGGCCGCGCCGGCGGCCAGCGGCGCGGGATCCACTCGACCAATTATGGCGGGATTTTTGCAACTTCTACGGACTGATTTGGAGCCTTCGCGTGGCCGAGCGATTCAACGCCGCCGCGGTCGCGGCCGGCTGGCCAGTGAGGCTATCTTGGCGGGGATTTCGCTCGCCAACGGGCGATTTGCTGCCCGGCCTTTCGACAGCCGAACGGGCAGCGATGGCCAACAATCTGACCAGTTGGTTGAGCCGATTCGTGAGCAGCGAGTGGATCGCCAAACGGCTCTCTCCCTAATGCAAACCGCGATTGCAGCAGGATCGAAAATCGTTCCCAGGCCTGGCGCGGTTTACTGCCAACAGGGCCGCCGGCTCGGCATGCTCGGCAAGTTCGATACGTCTGTCGACGGTAAGTCCGGTTTGCTCTTTGCCGGTGCCGCTGTGGGGTAAAACGACTGAATCGGTGAGGCATAAAAAGGCCGGGGAACGAGCGGATCGGCGGGCGATACGACCGTTACGCGCTGTCTCGTAGATCGCCCAATACGCCTGTCTTATCGAATAGCACGGTTGGCAGCGTGTTGTCGCGCGACGAAAAATGCCACAAACCGCAGCTAGCAGCAGGCCGATAGGAGACCATGCAGGCGGTCGGCGGTTTCACCCGAAACCGCAACGCCGCGAAGCCAAAGCCATCGGGAACGTGCCGACGGCCAGGCGATGCGGAGAAGCGGCGAGGGAACGCCGGAAGGCGCAGGCCGCTCTGCTCCACCCTCCCGAATGTTTGTCCGAAGAGGTCCAAAGAAGAAGCGATGGCCAAAGACACCTTTCGAATCGTCACCCGTGGTACTGATGGCACACTCCACATCCGCGACTACAACAAGCCGGAAGCGCTGCAAAGGATGCACACACAGATCGGAATCGATGATTGCAGCACCGACTTGGGACTGCGCGGCCAGCCGGTTTTTCGCGGATTGATCGGACCGATGCCCGAGGGAAAGAACGTGATTCGCTACGAGTCGCCGGAAGTGTTCGAGACGCTGACGAAGGAGTGGAGTTCGACGAAGTCCACTCGTGCCAAGGGTCGTGCGCCGCGAGAGATGCCTGAATCGGCAGAGTTCTAGGGGTAGCGGATCGTTCGCAGGGCCCTGCCGGAGAGCCGAGGCAAGTGCCTTGTCCCTGGCCCAGCGAGCGAACCAGTTTCGTGAGAAATGATTCGGGCGGATTGTGCCTCGCGCACCGCAAGAGTTTGGTTCGCATAATTCGGTAGAAGTCTGAGTACCACGGCCCACGCCCCCAAAGGCGTGGGCCGTGGTCTTTTTGCTTTGTGGTAGCGGTTTGCCCACAAGGCCGCTCGGCAGAATCCCCGCGAACCGGTTTACGGCCGCCCCGCGGCCCCGCCCTTTTCCTCTCTTCCGGTCGCGGACTGCCGCCGCAGGCCACGAGATGTGAATCGCCAGCCATTACCTCGGTGATTGAATCGAGGCCCCCCACCTCCAGCCGTTGGAACGGTTATTCCTCGTGCAGGGAACGTTTGCCGAGCCAAGCCGGGCCGCGGCGGCATTTTCGTGGCGAGAGAAAACTGGCCGGCATATAATAGCGATGGCCGAGTCACTTCTAGCATCGGTTTTGCTTCTGGGATGGGCGGGAGAGCGGCGCGAAGCGAATCGTTCGACCAATCCATGTTCGTTGGCCAGCGATTCCAAGCAGCGCATTCGCGCACTCGGCTGGTGAGCGTCGACGGTTGATGTGTTGACAAACGATTACTCAGTGCGTGAGCGCAGGGAGCAAGGCCCGCTGGATCGACGACGACCTCGGCGCCGTGCAAACGGGCAACCGCGGTTCGCAGTCGCTCTGTGGCAAACTCGCCGATAGGCAAACTGGCTTTTCTGCCAGACGCATTTTCGGCGCTCTTTCTCCCTCGCGGACACACGCGCTGAAATGAGCGTCGGCTGTGGGCAGTGTTTTGCGGCTCCGCGGCAACCTTGGCCGCGATGCGTCGCAAGCGGGCGAAAAGGCCCGCGGCCGGGCGAAAGCGACAGGCCGGTGGTTAGATTCGCAAAGGTCGAAGCTGTGTGCCCTTCCCGGGGCAAACCGCGTGGGGGAGGGCTGCCGCGTGCCATTCCCCACGCCGCCACCTATGGCTTTGCGCCGGTGGCAATGCCCGACGCTTCCTCTGCCGCTTCGCTCACGGATTGCTCACCTTCCTTGGATCCCAGTTTCGACGCTGTGCTGGTCGACGCTGTGGCGGTCGACGGTTCTCTCCTG
>DATJTR010000010.1:0-4760 GCA_035503215.1 Pirellulales bacterium | reverse complement strand
TGAGAACAAATAGATGCGCTTCTCGTAGAAGACGCCAAACGTCCGCGTGCCAGGAACCATCTGCCGGTTGTCCAAGGCCAATACCGGATCGTTCCCCTCGATCACCGGACTGAAGGCGTCCGGATTTGCCCAGAAGCGCCGTTGCGCTTCGGCACTGGCAAAAAGGTAGGTGCGTCCGCGGTGAATCACGCCAAACTGCGGATCCCCCTTGGCCCAGCGCTTCTGCTCGACCAGCGTCACCGGACAGCAACCATCCAGCCCGACTGCCGGCGTCCCAGGTGGCAGATCGGCCGGCGGCGCGATCACCGGCGAGGCGCCCGGCTCGCCCGCCTTCGCCTGCATTGCCGCTTGCCGCGCCGGATCAGGCGAGTAGCCGACGTTTTGGTTTTGCATGGCCGGCTGCGTGGGCGCCATTGGCTGGCCGGGCGTCATTGGCTGCGTCGCGGCGATCGGCTGCGCCGCAGTGGCCACGGCCGTGGCTGCTACGGGCTGCACCGTGCCGCCAGGCGGTTGCTGCATCCCGGCTTGCTGCATGGCCGCCTGTTGTGCCGGTGCTTGCTCCGCCGGCCCTTGCTGGCCCGGTGCTCCCGGCGAAGCGGTGGCCGCGGCCGTCAATTGGCCGCCGTACGGACTGAAGGTCGATTGCATGCCCGGGGCGGTCGGCGCCGCATTGGCCGCCAGGCGGCGATGCCCTTCGGCGGCCTGATTCATCGCGGCAATGTACTGCGGCGCGGTCAACGGACTGGGCAGCGCGGCCACGAGTTTGCCCGCAGGCGTAATGATGACGTCGGTCGGCAGGCTGGAAACGTAGTACATCCGCGCCGTCGCCGGCGACTCGTCGACATTGAGCTTCACCAACACGAAGTTCGCTTCCAGCGCCTTGGAGGTATCGGGCTGGGCGAACACGGTTTGTTCCAGTTGACGGCACGGCCGGCACCAGGGCGCCCAGAAATGGACCAGCACCAGGCGTTTGCTCTGCGCGGCCAGTCGTTGGGCGGTTTCGAGATTCGGCTGCCACTGCATCTGGTCCTGAGCCAGCGCGGCGCCGGCAGCGAACCAGAAGAGACACGTCGCACACAGGACTGAGCTAATGCGCCACATCGTTGACCTGCACGCCAAAGTGAAACTGCCAGATGCGTGGCCCTCGCAGTCCTCGCCGGCCTCCCATCGCCGAGCGCAAACCAAGACTGCACACAACAAGAACCCGACAGTCCTCTTGTATCGGTTGCTTGGGACGTGGCAATTAGGTGAAAAAGTTCGATCGCTCCGGCAACATCGGCAATACGAAGGCGCCGGCGCGCAAGGTCGTCACCGGGGAGGCGCCAGCTGGCGTCGTTATCGCCAGATTAGCCAAAGCTGCGCAGGCACGTCCGCGACCTTCGCAAGTTGCCCCGACGATCCAAGAAGGGAGCAAATTCACCGCTGAATTAAGCTGCCGGAATTGCCGGAGATCGCCACGACGGGAAAAACTTACCCAAACTACGAAATCTTCTTCAGAGGCGGCTTGACATCGGTCGATGGATTACTAAGATGTCGATAGTTACATTCTGCCAAGCAGGCAGACGCCAGCACCCATGACTGGATCTTTTGGGTGCTTCCCCGTGTCGCAAATGTTAGTTGGTCCCCGGACACGAGTGGACCGGATTTTGCGTTGACGGCGGGGAAGACGCTTCTCGACTTCCTGTTGCAGTAACTCGCGCATGGTTGCACCTGCCAGGTGGGCCACGCAGCTACGAGTTAGCCCTACTGGATCGCTCGGACGCGCTTTTGCCAAAAAGCACTTCCGTGGTGAAACCGTTTCAAGGCTTGCGCGGACGAGAGGCTTTTCTGAGCGTGCTGCTTGTCAGCGGCCTCGTTGAGATCTGACTCCAAAACCAATCGCGCTGGCCTGACCTAGAGCTCAGTTCGTCGGTTTTGGGAAACCGCATTGCTCGCCGCGCCTGGGTCCTACTTCGGGCCGGCCACTTGCCGGGGAGTGTCGGGCAGACAGCGCTTTGGCGTGCAGATAGCGCCTTGGCGTCGTGTCGCCCGCATGGTTTGGCGCCCGCAAAGCGCACCCCGGCTGACCGTGAATGGACGAGCCCGGCAAAGTTTGTCAGGAGATTCGCAACAGACGCCACGGAGTCGTCGCTAAGTTGGGCCTTTCCCGGCGTTGGAGCCATGCCTCGCGACGGGGCACGCCTGGCCGGCCGCCGAGCGAACGATCGATTCTGGCCGCTGCGGCCGGATCGTGACACTCGGAACCGTGGGAAGGTGGTTTTGCGTTTGCCGGTGCTGGTAGGTTTTTCACAGTTTCCGTCCAGGACGGAAGGCAATTTCCGTCCGTTGCGGAGATTGACTCTGGTCGCCGGTCGTCGGGCCACCCAAGCCTCGCCGACCGGTCCAGTCGAGGTTTTGAGCCTCCGTCGGCGCTCTTCGCGCCGTCGGCGGCGCGCGAATAGGCTGTCGCGTTAGTCTTCTTGCTAGGTGAAACATGGGAAAGAAACGGAAAGGTCGGCCTCGCGGTCGAGGCGGCCCCGGCGGACAATCAGGCGGTGGTGGCGGGGGCGGAGGCCAATACAACGGGCGGCCACGCGGACGAAACTCGCAGCGTCGCTTCAAAGATCCTCTCGATCGTCCCCCACCGGACGTCGACGGCGCCGATAACGGCGAACCGGGCGTCGTCGAACCCGGCTCGGGCGTACTGGAATTGCACCCCAACGGTTACGGATTTCTCCGCAATCCCAAAACCAACTACGTCCGCGAACGCACCGATCCCTTCGTTCCCGGCACGATGATCGAAAAGTTCCGCCTTCGCGAAGGCGTACTGATCAACGGCATGGTGCAGCAAAGCCGCAAGCAACAGGGGCCGCGGCTGAAGGAAATCATCGACGTCGACGGCCGCAAGCCGGAAGAGTATCCGCTCGTCAAAAGCTTCGACGAGCTCACCCCCATCAATCCCGAAAGCTGGCTGGAACTCGAAACCGGGCCCGCGCCGCTCAGCACCCGGGTGATGGACCTGCTCACGCCGCTCGGCAAGGGACAGCGGGCCCTGATCGTGGCCCCGCCTCGCACCGGCAAAACCTTTCTGCTCCGCGACATCAGCCAGGCCATCTCGCAAAACTATCCCGAGCTGACGCTGATCATGCTGCTCATCGACGAGCGGCCCGAAGAAGTGACCGACATGCGCCGCAACGTCAACGGGGAGGTCATCGCCAGCAGCCTCGACTGCGACGTGGAAAGCCATGTCCGCCTGTCGCAGCTGGTCGTCGAGCGCTGCAAGCGCCTGGCCGAGATGGGCAAGGACGTCTTTCTGCTGATGGACTCCATCACCCGCATGGCCCGGGCCTTCAACAAATGGGTCGGCAATACCGGCCGCACCATGTCGGGCGGCGTCGACATCAAGGCGCTCGACATCCCCAAAAAGCTCTTCGCCACGGCCCGCGTCTTCGAAGAAGGGGGTTCGTTGACGATCGTCGCCACGGCCCTCGTCGACACCGGCAGCCGCATGGACGAGCTGATCTTTCAGGAGTTCAAGGGCACGGGCAACATGGAGCTCGTTCTCGACCGCAAATTGGCCGACCGCCGCGTCTGGCCGGCGATCGACATCTCGCAGTCGGGCACCCGCCGGGAAGAAAAGCTGCTCAATCCCGATACTTTGCACGCCGTGACCATGCTCCGCCGCACCTTGGCCACCATGCACCCGGTCGACGCCATGGAGCAGCTCACCAAGCAGCTCGGCAAATTCAAGGCCAACCGCGATTTCATCAAGCTGATCAGCGGCGCCCAGGCAGCCGTCGATTGACGGCGACCTGCGGCAGAACCTCTCCGCCAAAACAAAACCGCCGGCCTGATTAGGGCCGGCGGTTTTTTTTGTTTGTCGCTGCGTCGCTCGCGGCCTGTCAGGCCGATAGCCGGCCTTTCACATGGTGCCGACGCCGGGTTTCCTGTTTGCCCACGGCCAGCCGGCGGCTTCGCTTGTAGCCGTAGGCCAGCGAGAACCACTCGGCAAACCGCTCTCGATCGACGTACCGAGTGTTGCGACTGTCGACCAGATGCCCCAGCTCGTGGATCAGGATGTTGTTCAGGTAAAAATCCCGAATCGCTTCCTCGCTCCACACCAGCTTCCAGCCGTCGGGCCCCTCGTGCTGCCACTGACCACCGTACATGCGGGCTTCGTTGCGTTGCGCCGGGGTCGGCGGACAATGGTATTCCTCGATCAGGCTTTCCTCGATCGGGTACAAATACAGCGCCGTACCCCACTGCATGCCATAGCACGGGAAGCTCTGCTTCTTGCGGCTCATCGAGCTAAGCTGCACCACCTCCAAGTTGGCCAGAAACTCGGGCGGGAGCTCGGCCAACCGCTGGCGAATGTCGTCCGGCGTGAGAATGTGCCGAAAACCTTCCCCGGGCGGCTTGACGATGATCTGGTAGCTGTCGGCCGATTCGCTCGGCTCGTACCAATCTTCGGGAGGAATGAAGGGCAATTGCTGGTTTCGCTGCACCCCCCGCGAGCGTTTGTTGATCGGGCCGCCGCGGCGACGATTGCTTTTGGCATTCGTCATCGCACTGTGTTGTTGCGGATTGGGAAAGCGGCCTCCAATGTTGATTTGGCGGTAGCTTCGCATACTCGTTGACCTTCGGCACACTGGCGATGCAGTGCAGGTCAATCCGTTGACCAACCGCCCGCGTTTGGGCGTTTGGCTACCTCCGCCTCGTGCGGACGAAAACTGTGGAGGAGACTCAGGGAAAGGGGGAAACCGTGGCCCCGCAGGGCTGTC
>DATJTR010000009.1:0-6183 GCA_035503215.1 Pirellulales bacterium | reverse complement strand
CGGCTGCGGCGAACCGGCCGCCGTCGGCCAGGAGAGTGCCATCGCCGATTGGCCGGCGAAGAATGCCGTGCGGACGCCCGCAGGGTCGAGCGCGAGCCGCTCGGCGGTCGCGGCCTCGGAGCCGCGATTGGCGGCCACGAGCTCTTCCAGCGCGCGAACGAAGGGGGGGCCATCGACCAGCGGCTTGAAATCTTCGATCGTGAAGAGAACCGAAAAATTGTCGCGGTGCTTGGCGTAGCAGGCTGCGCGGGCGAGCAGCGTTTTGGCCCCCCAGCCGCCGCCCAGCGGTTCGAGCGTGCCATACCATTTCGCATCGGCGGGTGGTGCCTCGGACGATTGGGCCGAGCCGGCCAGCTTGTCGCGATTTGCAAAGAACTCGACGAGCGTCTGGTATTCGGCCCAGGTGGTAGGCGGCGTGCGGCCGAGCTCGTCGAACAGGTCGCGACGATAGAGGAGGGTGAGCTGCGGAGTGCCGAGCGGCACGGCCCAAATGTCGTCTCCCCAGACGGCCCCTTGCTGCGCGAGCAGAAAGATGTCGGACCAGGCGGCAGCGGCGCTGGCCCGCACGTCGAGCGGCACGGGGGCGAGCCGATCGGCCTCGGCCAGCGTGCCCAATTCGGTGGCCGGGACGACGAGGGCGTCGGGCTTGAACACGGCGCTGTCGCTGCTGCTCTCATTGCCGCCAGCACCAACCAGAAACGCGGTGCTTTCGAGCGGCACGACTTCCAGCGTGTTGCCGGTCACCGCGTGCCACTCGGCCTTGAGCCGGCCAATGGAGTCGGCCAGGGCCGCGTCGCCCACAACCCCCAGCACGACGTTTTGAGCGGACTTTTCGCTGCTGGACGACAGCTTGGGCTTTTCACCGCAGCCCGCGACGATCGAGACGAGCGCGACCAGGACCGCAAAAAACCCGAGCCGCCCGCCGAGGCGGCCGCCATGCCACACGAGATCGCTGGCGGGGGTTGGGGACATGGATATCGGGCAAATAGGTCGAACTGGGTTTAGACTGCTGCGAATGGGCGTAGACACTACGGCCGGGCGGAGCCTGTGGTTCGGCGAAAAGCCGGGCCACGCTCGCCGGCATTCACAGCGGCAGCGATAACTTAGCGGCTGCGGCGGCAGTGTCGCTAGGGCGGGGCGTTGCGGGGGTGGAACGGTGGAGAGTAAAATCCCGCCGCGGGGCGGTTTTATCGTTCGACAGGAGAGTGGGTTCGCGGCGCAACGTTCAACGCCCTGGTTTCAGGGCTTCCGCTGGTCGCCCTTCGGCCCATTTACAGCCAGGAACCCAACGGCGCGATTGGCCCGAACGTTGGGCACCATCCCAGTCTAATTCGGCGCGGGAAGGGGACAGTCCCATTTTGCCGCGCAAAATCGGGACAGTCCCCGAGAGTGATACAGGCGGAGTGAGCATGAGTGTTTTTCTCGGCATCGACATCGGCACCTCGGGCACCAAGACGCTGGCCATCGACGAGCGGGGAAAGATTCTCGCCCAGGCCACGGCTGACTACCCGATCTATCACCCCAAGCCGCTGTGGAGCGAGCAAGATCCCGAGGATTGGTGGCAGGCCACGATCAAGACGGTGCGGGCGGTCGTCCGCGCGGCCAAGCTGAAGCCGGCCGACGTCAAGGCGATCGGCCTCTCCGGCCAGATGCACGGCTCGGTCTTTCTGGACAAGAAGGACCGGGTGATCCGCCGTGCGATTCTGTGGAACGATCAACGCACCGCGGCCGAATGCGTGGAGATCGAACGCCGGGCCGGTGGCCGCTCGGCCTTGATCGGCATGGTGGCCAATCCGGCGCTGACCGGCTTCACGGCCCCCAAGATTCTCTGGCTGCGGAACCACGAGCCCAAGAATTTCGACAAGACGGCGAAAGTCCTGCTGCCGAAGGACGAAATCCGCCGCCGGCTGACGGGCGTGTATGCCTCGGAAATGAGCGACGCCAGCGGCATGTTGCTGTTGGACGTGGCGAAGCGGCGTTGGTCGAGCGAGCTTTTGTCCAAACTCGAACTGGATTCGAGCCTGCTGGGCCAGCTTTATGAATCGGAACAGGTGACCGGCACGCTCACCGCCGACGCGGCCAAGCAGCTCGGGCTGTCGACGGCCTGTGCGGTAGTGGGCGGCGCGGGAGACTGCGCGGCCGGCGCGGTGGGCAATGGCATCGTGACGCGAGGCGTGTTGTCTACGTCGATCGGCACGTCGGGCGTCATGTTCGTCCACAGCGACACCGTCGAAGTCGATCCGCAAGGCCGGCTGCACACGTTCTGCCACGCCGTACACGGCAAGTGGCACTTGATGGGGGTGAACCTGTCGAGCGGCGGCTGCCTGCAGTGGTTCCGCAATCAGCTTTGCCAGGCCGACGTGGCGGCGGCCAAGCGGGCGAAGCGCGACGTCTACGAGTTGCTGATTGCCGAGGCCGAAAAGATTCCGGCCAGCAGCGATGGTCTGTTCTTCTTGCCCTATCTGTCGGGCGAACGCACGCCACACGCCGACCCGCACGCCCGCGGGGCGCTGGTCGGCCTGACGAATGCCCATACGCGCGGCCACGTGATTCGGGCGATCTTGGAAGGGGTGACGTTTGCCTTGCGAGACAGCCTGGAAATCATTCGCGAGCTGGGAGTGCCGGTCGGGCAGATCCGGGCTTCGGGAGGCGGCTCGCGCAGTCCCGCGTGGCGGCAAATTCAGGCCGACGTATTTGGGCAGAAAGTCGTCACGCTGAACGCCGAAGAGGGGCCGGCCTATGGCGTGGCTCTGTTGGCCGCGGTCGGCGCGGGGGCCTACAAGAACATCGAAGAGGCCTGCTCGGCGACGACCCGCGTGGTCCGGCAAACCGCGCCGCGGCGGACGACGGTGGCCCGCTACGACGGCGCGTTCGCCGTGTATCAGCAGCTATACCGCTCGCTGAAGGACGATTTCCAGCGGATCGCGGCGCTGGCCCAGGGCAAATAAGACGCGGTCGTGCCGCGCGGCAAGATACCGAACTAAATTAGTTTTTCGTTTCCTGAGAGGATGCGGTCGTCATGGCTCAAGATTGTGATCTCGGCTTGATCGGGTTGGCGGTGATGGGAGAAAACCTGGCGCTCAACATGGAGAGCCGGGGCTACAAACTCGCGGTCTTCAACCGCACCACCAGC
The DNA here is from genome assembly GCA_035503215.1 of Pirellulales bacterium. Lineage (GTDB taxonomy): Bacteria > Planctomycetota > Planctomycetia > Pirellulales > PALSA-1355 > DATJTR01. The sequence goes on along the minus strand of DATJTR010000009.1, from coordinate 3,050 downwards.
GTCGTCGACAACTTCGTCTCCGGCCGGGCCAAGGGCAAGAAGTTCACCGGCTGCCACTCGCTCCAGGATCTGGTCGGCGCGCTGAAGACGCCGCGCAAGATCATGATGATGATCAAGGCCGGGCCGGCGGTCGACGAACAGATCGAACACCTGCTGCCCCTCTTGTCGCCGGGCGACATTCTGATCGACGGCGGCAACACGCATTACGCTGATACCGAGCGGCGCACGAAATACGTCGAATCGAAAGGGCTGCTCTTCATTGGCACCGGCGTTTCGGGGGGCGAAGAGGGGGCGTTGAAAGGTCCCAGCATCATGCCCGGCGGTTCGGAAAAAGCCTGGCCGGCCGTGAAGCCGATCTTTCAGGCCATCGCGGCCAAAGTAGGACCGAAGGGGGACATTCCCTGCTGCGAGTGGGTCGGGCCGCGCGGTGCCGGTCACTATGTGAAGATGGTGCACAACGGCATCGAATATGGCGACATGCAACTCATCTCCGAAGCCTACTTCGTGCTGAAGGAGGCTTTGAATCTGTCGAACGACGAATTCTACGACGTGTTCGACGACTGGAACCGTGGCGAGCTGGACAGCTATTTGATCGAAATCACGCGCGACATTTTCAGCGTCAAGGATCCCGAGACGGGCGATTATCTGCTCGACAAGATCAAGGACACGGCCGGGGCCAAGGGCACGGGCAAGTGGATGAGCCAGTTGGCTCTCGACCTGGGCGTGCCGAGCACGCTGGTGACCGAAGCGGTCTATGCCCGGGCGCTGTCGGCCGCCAAAGACGCCCGCGTGCATGCCTCGAAAGTGCTCAAGGGACCGACGGCCAAATTCTCGGGCGATCGCAAGGCGTTCATCGCCGCCGTGCGAGATGCCTTGTACGCCTCGAAGATTTGCAGCTACGCACAGGGCTTCGTGCAGATGGCCGCCGCGGCCAAGGAGCACGATTGGCCGCTGAAATTTGGCGACGTCGCGATGCTCTGGCGGGGCGGCTGCATCATCCGCGCCCGCTTCTTGGATCGCATCAAGGAAGCGTTCGATGCCGAACCGAACCTGGAAAACCTGCTCCTGGCCCCCTACTTCCGCGCGGAAGTCGAACGGGCCCAGCCGGCCTGGCGGCAAGTGATGGCCACGGCGGTGAACCTGGGCATTTGGGTGCCGGCGGCAACGACGGCCCTGGCCTATTTCGACGGTTACCGCCGCGAGCGGCTGCCGGCCAACCTATTGCAGGCCCAGCGCGATTACTTCGGCGCCCACACCTACGAGCGGCTGGACAAACCCGGCATGTTCCACACGCCCTGGCTGGAGCTGCGCCGCACGCCGAAGGCGTGAGCTGCGCTAGAGAGTAGAGGGTGGAGAGTAGAAAGTAGAGCGGGCGAGAGCTGCTGCTCTACTCTCTACTCCTCTCCTGCTCTAAGTTCTACCGCAATGATCCTCGCGGATCATTGTGGAAGAACTTCCCGGATCCAGGCGGGCTCGCTGGGGGGCTTGGCGGCCGAGACTTTGAGGTTTTCGGGCACGAGCCGCATCTTTTCTTTTGGCCGCTCGGCGTCGTGCAGGTTTTCCCCCTTTTGCACGATGGGGCCGGTCTCCGAGATGCCGCCGAATTGCCGCATGCCGTCGGTCTGACAGGGGAACCAGTGGCCGTGGTCGTCGTCGTCCCACAGATAGAACTCGGGATAGACGTGCTGCGGCACGAACACGGTGCGGGCCGGAATCTTGCTCGCCCGGCAGAGGGCGATGAACAGCGAGGCCATGTCCTCGGGATCGCCCGATTTGTCGAGCAGCGTGCGGGTGGCCCCTTTCAATTCGCCCTTACTGGGCTTGATGTTGGTCATCACCCAATCGTAAATCGCCTCGACCTGCTGCCAGGCCGTTTCCTTGCCGGCCACCAGCTCTTTGGCGAGGGAGGTGATTTTGGGATGCCGCACCTCGATGCCGGGGCTGGGGCCAAGATAGGTCAGCATCTTGCGATCGAGTTTCTTGGGAACCTTGTAAATGCTGGTGTCGGCCGGGGCGATCTGCGGCGCGTGGCTGACTTCGAGCGTCACCAGGGCCTTGACCGGCTGGCCGGCGGGAACGTGCGGCACTTCGATCAGCATCTGCCGCAGCGTAATGCTGCTCGTGCGGTAGTGCAGCTCGGGAATGTTGGGCGAGAGTTCTTCGTTGACGACTTTCACCGACTGCTCCGGCCAATCGACCGGCACGGGCACGGTGGCGAGCAGGTTTTGCATCTGCATCGACTGCGGCTTGATGATCAAACCGACCTGGTATTTTTGCGTGACGGGGGTCCCCAGTTTGGCACCTTTTTCGGGCGCGGGATCTTTGAACTGGGCGGCGGCGGGGCGCGAGGCCAACAACACGGCGGCGATCGCTGCGGTCAAAGCAAGACGAGAATTCATTGCTGCGACTCAACGCGGGCGAGAAGATGAGACCGGGCACAAGGCCCGAGTTTCATTGTAATTCGCGCCTTTCCGCCGCAGGCCGCATCCGCCGTGGGAGATGCACGGCGGGAGGGAGAATTGTGTACCGGCCGGGTGCCGGATGTGCCGGCGGTGCGGAATGCAGCGGCACTATGAGGGACCTGCTGGTTCGCCAACTAACCCGAAGCGCAAGCGAGGGACGCGCGACGAAAAACCCTCGCTCGCGCGTCGGATTAGTGAGACGCTCGCCGCTCAGGCAACTTCGTCACTCGGGCGGCGGCGAACGATGCGGGCCGCGGCCAGGTAGCAGCCGGCGCCCGAGAGGATGCCGACGACGTCGGCCACCCAATCCCAAAAGTCGCAGTCGCGGCCGACGATCGGCTGCGTGATCTCGTCGAAGGCGCCGTAGAAAGCGAGCAGCGCGACCAGGCCCCAGAACAGACCGCGCGACAAGGGGCGGCGCATTTCCAAAGCCAGCGACAGGAGCGCGGCCAGCCCGAAGTAGGCCGAGAAGTGCATCCACTTGTCGGCATAGCCGAACGGTGGATGGGGAGGCGCGGGGGAGTGAGTGCCGCCGAACATCGCCAGCCACCAGGCGATTGCCGCGGCCCACGCCCAGCGCCGACCCCG
>DATJTR010000008.1:0-2626 GCA_035503215.1 Pirellulales bacterium | reverse complement strand
CCCCCCCCGGCCCGCGGGGCGCGACTGGCTCGACTCGCAGGCTGCGTCCTCCAGGAGAGCGTGAGACATCGGCGGCTGACCTCGGGGGTGAAGCGGTGGCTGACGGCGAAGGGTAACCTGACGAGTAAACGAACGGCGGCCAGTCGCCTGGCTGCGGCAGTGTAGCGACTGGGAATTGTAGGCCGCTAGCAGTCGGCGGGGGATGGCGAACCGGCGACCGGTCGATTTTAATGACTTCCGCCCCCAAACGTCATGATCGGCTGGCTGGGCTTATACGATCCTAACGATTTTTTCGCTCCAGCGCCGGCAGGGGAAGTGAATGGGGCTGCTAGCCGCCGTGAGGATATGCTAGCAAGGCCGACCGCCGGAATCGATGAGCCCGGGCTTTTGAGGCACACGCGTTGATCGCTGAAATCATTTCCATCGGCGACGAATTGGCAAGTGGCGAGCGGCTCGACACCAACAGCCAGTGGCTCAGCCAGCGGCTCGGCGAACTGGGGGTGAAAGTCGTCTATCACACGACCGTGGCCGACGATCTGCCGGCCAACCTCGACGTGTTTCGCCGGGCGCTCCAGCGCGCCGACCTGGTCGTGACGACGGGGGGGCTCGGCCCGACGGCCGACGATCTGACGCGTGACGCCTTGGCCGCGGTGCTGGGGGTCGAGCTTGTGCTGGACAGTGCGGCGCTGGAACACATTCGCTCGCTCTTCGCGCGACACAATCGCCCGATGCCGGAGCGGAACCGGCTGCAAGCATTGTTTCCTGCTGGCAGCCGCAAGATCGACAACCCGGCCGGCACGGCGCCGGGGATCGATCTTTTGTTTCCCCGGCCCGGCCAGACGGACAGCCGGCTGTTCGCGCTCCCAGGCGTGCCGGCCGAGATGCGCGAGATGTGGGCAGGAAGCGTTGCGCCGGCGGTCGCCGCGATGCTTCCCGAGCCGCGCGTGATTCGGCACCGGCGGATCAAATGCTTCGGGGCCGGCGAAAGCCAGGTCGAGCAGATGCTGCCCGACTTGATTCGCCGCGGCCGCGAACCATCGGTCGGCATCACCGTACACGAAGCGACGATCACGCTGCGGATCACGGCCGCCGGGCCGACGGCCGCAGCGTGCCAGGCGGCGATCGCGCCGACCGAAGAGACGATCCGCGAGGCGCTGGGCGTGTTGGTCTTCGGCACGGAGGACGACGAGTTGGAAGACGTGGTCGTGCGGCTCCTCGGCGAGCAGCGGCGGACCGTGGCCAGCATCGAGTGGGGAACGCGCGGCCGACTGGCACGCTGGCTAGCCCGCGCGGCAGGCGAAGACGCTTGCTTCGCCGGCGGCGTCACGATCGCCTCGGTGGCCGCGGCCGAGCGGATTCTGGCGGCAGCAGGCCCGGCCCCGCCGGCCGGCGGAGCGGAATTCGCCGAGCGGCTGGCCATCGGCTGCCGGCGAGTGTTCCAAACCGATTACGCACTGGCCGCCGGCCCGTTTCCGCACGTCGATCCGACGGCCGGCGCGCCGATCGCCCCCAGCGATCCTTTAGAAAAGAAGCCGGGGGCGAGCGAATCGACCAGCGGCGCGAGCGGCCCCGCGGAGTTTCATTTCGCCCTCGCGTCGGCCGAGGGAACGACGGTCCGGTCGAGCACGCTGGCCCATCATCCGGCAATTTGGGAACCGCGTGCGGCCAAACAGGCGCTGAACCTGTTGCGGCTGGCGCTCGTGCGGCAATCGTGACCGTGCGCGAAACCGGGACAACGACCGGGAGTTTATTTTCCGGCGGTCTTCGCCGGCGCGGCGGGGACCGGAGGCGTGACCGGCTCGAACTTGCGGACGAGCTTGCGGTCTTCGGTGCTCCACTGGAGCAGCACGCCGTCCTGCCCGCCCGAGACGACGGTGAACGTGTCGGGCGTGACGGCCACGGCGTAGAGGAATTCGCCGGCGCCGCGGAAGTCGCCTTTGACCTGGCCGGCATCGGCATCGATCAGCCGCACGTCGCGGTCTCCCCAGCTCGAAATCAAGCGCGGAGAGAGACCGATGAAGGCGATGCCCGTGACTTCTTTCTCCATCGGCTGCGTGGCCCGAAGCTGATCGCCGGAGGCGTAATCCCAGAACTTGATCACATTGTCGGCCCCGGCGCTGGCCAGCATTTTGCCATCCGCCCGCCAGGCGACGTCGAGAACGTGGTGCGTGTGTCCCTCGAACGAATTGGCCAGGGCGCCCGTGGCGACGTCGAACACTTTGACGATGCGGTCGGCCGCTCCCGAAGCAAGGAGCAGCCCGTCGGGAGAAAACTCGATGCCGAAAATCGTGTCGCTGTGGCTGGGATCGATGGTCCGCACCGCGGCGCCGGTTTCAACGTTCCAGAGCTTCAGTTCGCCCGAGCGCGAAGGCTCGCCGCCGCCGGTGGCCAGCACCGCGCCACTGGGATCGAAGGCCAAGGCCAGGACCCGGTCGACCAGGATCGACGGATCGTCAACGTTGCCGATCGTGCGTTCCAACTGCCAGGTGGGTTCGGCAGGCCAGACGATGGCACCGCGGTCGGTGGCAATCGACACCGGGTTGCCGCTGGGCGTGAGGGCGACGGCCACGATCGGTGCGGCATGTCCCTCGAACGAATCGAGTGCGGCGCCGCTGGTGGTGTTAAA
>DATJTR010000007.1:0-3626 GCA_035503215.1 Pirellulales bacterium | reverse complement strand
CCGCAAAATCGCCTCAAAGACATTCCGCATCTGCCGCATCAATCTATCCCCTTCAAAAAAACAACGTTCACCTGAAGCATTATCCAGACCTGTCAAGGCCCGGCTCATTTCAGCCTCAGCCCGCAAGTTATCCGGCTCCCTTTCCCCCACTCTGAGGCAGCATAAACCAATCGTTCGCTTCGGCACGCCGCTCCAACAAGACCGCGGCCAGAAAAGCAAAGCAGAACTTGATTCGTACGCCACGCCATGGGCGCCGCAACGCGCACAATTGACTCCGTCCGCCAATCCTGACGGCGGGCCAAATGGCGATCGGCTGTGTGGGATCGACCGGCGCGCTCAGCACCGATCAACAACGGTGGATTGGCGATCTGGGTGGGACCAACCCGCAGCCGATCCGTCCTGGAAGCTAAAGCCTTATCATCATGAATAAGCCACTCATTATCTCCGCCGCCGGCGATTCGTCAAGTACCCGCGAAGAAATGATTTCCGGCCTGAATCAGGACAAAAGGAGCGCAGCCAGCTCCTTGGGCCCGCCAAGATTAATCGGGATGGGGGAATAGTCCGACTGAATCGGACTAGAAAACCTGCCCGCCGACGGCGGCGAACAGCGGTGCCAATTCGCCAGCCGACCGCAGGGATTGGAGCGCACGCTCGATCTGCCCCCGCGTCGTGGCACCGACCGCCACCACCAGCGCGGTTGCCGAACTGAGCCGCGCCAGCCGTGATCCCCGGCCGGCCATTCCGCCCCCGACTAACACGAGCGGAAACTCCCCGCTTAGCGGCTCCAGGACGGCCTGCTCGAGGATTGTCCCATTTTGGTTGGCCAAATCGTCGCTGGCCCGGTGCTCGCCGCGGCCAACATACGAAATGCCTGGCAAGCTCGTGGCCGTGATCGCCATGTCCCAGCTCGCCTTTCCAGATGCGACGTCCAACCAGCCGAGGTCCGGCCCGCGCCTCGAACTTACGGCGTCGGGCGTGGGCCGTGCGCTGTCGGTATCGATCCAAAGCAGCTTCTCGTCGCCGGCAAGCACCGTGGCGAGCGAAGCCAGCGATAGGGCACTTCGTGCGGCCTCGCAGGCGGCTGTCACGAGCACGGTACGCGGCCGCCGCTGCTTCGAACCGGCCAGCGCCAACAACCGTTGGGCGAGTTCACGGTAGCCAGCCGGTACCGGCACCGGAGCGACCTGCCATACCGTACCGCGGGCCGCGATGGTCTTTCGACCCATCGCATCGACCGCAGTCGCTGATCGTCGAAATGCGGATTGCAGTGCCGCGGTGAGTTCTGCCGGCTTGGTCGTCGGCTCAGCCACGGCCGACGTGGGGGCGGAAACGGGCACCGCCAAAATCCCAGCCGACTCGGTGATCGGCGAGGGCTCGGCCTCGGCATCCACGAGAAGGACCTGCGCTGCCACCGCCGGAGTGGCCACCTCCTTCGCCGCGGTCGATTCGCTCGCACGATGCAGTCCAGCGAGCGGCTGGGGTGGATCGATCCGCCAGGCCTTCAATCCCGGCACGACCGACGGTGTCGGCCGGGCAGGCTCGACGGGCGGCGGCGGGGCCGGCGACACGGCTCGTTGCCCATCGAGCTTCTTGATCGCCGCCAGGAGGTGACTCATGGCGCTCCCTGATCAGCCGTGCCGGAGCTTGGCGAACAGCTGACGATATTCTTGGCGACGAACCAGCGGCGGAGCGACCTTCGCCGGCGCGGGTATCACGGGATCATCTTCGATGATGATCAGGTCCCGATCGCTATCGCCGACGATCGAGGCCGCGGCGGGGCCTGTCGCGCTCGTCATCGTAAAACTGGATCCGATCGGCCCCACCACCAGGCTGGCTGCGGCTGCCCCCTTCGACGGCGGCAATTCGATCTCTGGTCCGGCCGCGATGCTCAGCGTCGGTTCGGCGAACGGGCTTGGCCAGGTCGCGATCATTTCCGCCAGTTCTAGCCCATCCGGACGGTTGACCTGCGGACGGTTGCTAAACAAGTCGGCATCGAGCGATGCGTAGCGATCGATCACGATTTCTTCGTCGTCGAACGTTTGGCCGAAGGGATCGACAATGCCGCTGAATCGGAGCTCGACTTCCGGGCCGATCGAACCAGCCGGTTGAAAATCGTCTTCCAGTTCGCGCAAGCGGCGCTCGATCTGGTTCAAATTCTGCTCCGCTTCGATCGGCGCCTTGGCCTCCAAAGGATTGCGGAACGGAATCGCGTTTGGCGCGTCCTCCGCTCCCTCGTCCAAGGGGGCAAACTCGACGACCCGGCTCACTTCGGCTGTGCCGGAGGTCATCTGCCAAGGGCTGGGCAATTGCTGCAAATCGCTCCAAGCTTCTTCCACTACCGCCGCCCCGACCGGCCGGCATTCGGCCAAGGCCGCCAAAACCAGTACGTGGTCGCAAAGCTGATTGACCAGCCGCGGCACGCCGTCGGTGGCGTTGTAAATGGCGTCATATGCGCCGCCGGCAAACACCCGGTCGGGCTCGCCGCCGCTGACCACGATCTGATGCCGCACGAATTGGGCCGTCTCTTCTCGCGTGAACGCGCTCAGATAACACCGGGCCGCGATTCGCTGGCTGAAGGAATCGAGCTTTGGACTGGCCAGCCGTTCTTCCAACTGCGGGCCGCCGGCCAGCACGATTCGCACGCGAGGTTTGCCCCCCCGGACCAGGTTGGTGATCATCCGCAACTCTTCCAGCAGCCGCCAGGCCAGCGTGTGCGCTTCGTCAACCAGCAGCAAGAGGCCTGGATGGTCACCTTTATCTGGCGTCACGTGATCGATGAGCGATAGCCGCAACTCTCCCTCTTCCATTCCCCGATATGGCAACCGCAGTTCGTAGAGAATGGCTTGCAACAGCGCCCGGCAGGTGCGGATGCGGCCGCTCGTCAGCAACGCTACGGCGAGCCGGTCACCGAAATCGGCGGCCAACCGCTGGCAGAGCATGGTCTTGCCCGTTCCGGACGGGCCAATGATCACCCCCGGCCCTTCGCCGCGCTCGATGATGCGGGCCAAAGTCGTGCGGGCCGAAACGCTCGCCGCCGACGAAAAAAATCGCTCGGGACTCGGCGCGGCGGCAAAGGCTTGATTTCGCAGGTGAAAAAACGCTTCGTACATGCTTGCGGCCTACCGTTCCATCGGGTCGGCGGGACGTGGCCCCCCGGCAAATGCGCAACCGTTACGACGCTATATGCTGTGTGCAAAGACGCGAAGAATCGCCCCGGAATTGGCCCGCGCTTGCGCTGTCCGCCGACGCGAGCGCGGGATCGTCCGGTCGTCCGCTGCAGGTTTCGCACACGCTCTCAGTAAGGTTCGGCTCAATCGGCCGCGCGGCTGCATCTTCTACCTCTTCGAGCGCGATTTCCTGCGCAGTTTTCCTCCTCCAGCCGGCGCCGCCGGTGCCAGCACGTCGTCTCCCTCAACGAACACAAGCCCCCCGCTTTGTCGCGCGCCGGGCCGTGCACGAATTGCTCGCGATGTCCTCGGCGCCGCTTCAGCGGGCCCAGAGAGCACCCAGCCAGGTGGCATTTTGAATGGCAACGGCCACCAGGCAGAACACGCCCACCGCCAGCGCGAATTGAGCTGGCAGCGCCAACCAGCCAGGGATTCGCCGCTTCGGTTGCGATGTCGGCG
>DATJTR010000006.1:0-3049 GCA_035503215.1 Pirellulales bacterium | reverse complement strand
GTTCCCAAGGTGGCGGTAGGCGAAAAATCCCGGGCGCGATTCCTGCGCGAGATCGATCTTTTGCGCAATCTCCGGCATCCGCAAATCTGTGCCCTGCTCGACCTGGGCGCGGTCGACTACTCCTTCTTCTTCATCATGGATTATTGCAGTGGCGGCTCGCTGGCTGAACTGGTCAAGAACCAGGGGGGGCGACTCAAATTGAACGTGGCCTTGCCACTTTTGCGTCAGTCGCTGGTCGCGCTCGAATACGCACACGAGCAAGGGATCGTCCATCGGGATCTCAAACCCGAGAACATCTTGCTGCATCAGCACAGCGCCCGTTGGGAAGCTCGCATCGCCGATTTTGGACTGGCCAAGCAGTTCGAACAGGCCGGTCTGTCGGGCATGACCGTGACGGGAGCATTCGGCGGCACGTTCGAATACATGCCGCGCGAGCAATTGACCGATTTCCGCTCCGTTCGTCCAACTTGCGACATTTGGAGTATCGCCGCGACGTTCTACCGGGTGTTGACCGGCGCTTCGGCTCGGCCCCAGGGTCCTGGCCGCGACGCGATGGAAGTCGTGTTGCGCGACGAAGCCGTTCCCATCCGGCAGGTCGATCCGGCTATACCACCGCCGCTGGCCGCCGTGATCGATCGGGCGCTCGCCGCCGACGGCGCGGCCCGCTTTCCCGCCGCGGGGGCCATGCGCGAAGCTTTCGATCAGGCAATCCGGTGTCCGCAATGAAACTCCATTTCGCCGCGGCTTCGCGTGCGGGCCATGCGGCTTCCAACGACGATCGTTGGTTTGCCGATCCGATCCGCGGCTGCTTCGTCGTTGCCGACGGTGTCGGTCAGTCGCCGGCCGGTGGGCTGGCCGCCACGATCGCGGTCGAATGCTTACCCCGCCTCGTCGACCACAGCTCGTCCGCGCGCGGCGCGGCCGTCGAAGACCGCGAGGCCCACCTGGCCGCTCAGATCGAGCGGTTGAACGCCCTGGTTTGTCAGGAGAGTGCCGTGCGTCCGGCGCTGGGTGGTTTGCAAACAACGCTGGTTGTGGCGGTCTTTCGCGCCGGTCGCCTGCTGGTGGCCCACTTGGGCGATAGCCGCGCCTACCGCTGGTCGCGGGGCTCGTTGCGACGGCTGACTGAAGATCACAACCTGCAAACCGCCTTGAAGCGGGTCGGAGCCGCGACCGGCAATCACTCGCGGCGGCAATTGCGCCGCTTTCTGGGCATGCCGGCGCCCGCTTTGCCCGAGGTGCATTCGTTTGGCCTCACTGCGGGTGACGTGATCCTTTTGTGCACCGACGGCCTGGCCAGACCGCTGGGAGACGATGAGATCGCCGCCTGCTTCATCCCTTCGGCGCCGCTCCAGGCCACGGCCGATAGTCTGGTCGCCCGCGCTCAGCAGCTTGGCGGGACCGACGACATGACTGCACTGTTGGTAGCGGCGCACGATCGAATTCCCTAACAAACCGCGGAGGAGACCATGGCCGTCCAGCAGTCATGGATCATCGGCAGCGCCCGGGAGTGCGACCTGGTGGTCGAGAATCCGACCGTGTCGCGCCGACACGCCCAGTTGACGCGCGAAGACGGCCAATACTGGCTGGAAGACCTCGTGTCGAGCAACGGGACCTTCGTTAATGGGGAACGGGTTTCGAGCAAGGTCGCGGTGTCGGCGAAAGATTGCATTACCCTGGGTAAGAACGTGGTCTTTGCATGGCCGGAACGCGCTCCGCTGATCGAGCGGCTCGTGGCGATCGGCAGGGCCGCGGATAACGACGTCGTTTTGGATTTGCCGAACATTTCGGCCTATCACGCCCGAATCATCGTCGGTGGTAAAGAAGGAGCCACGATCGAGGATTTGGGATCGACAAACGGGACGTTCCTGGGCCCGCCGAAGCGGCGCGTCATTCGCGCGCCACTGAGTTCCGCGGACGTGATTTATTTTGGCAGCCACGAAATCGCCGCCAGCGATTTGCTGTTGCGGGCGAATGTCGTGCTGCCGCCGGCCGAGCCACCGCCGGCCGATTCCGTCAATCCCCCGGCTGCCGCCCAGGCGCTCCAGGCCAATTCTGTTTTCCAATCCGACAGCGCTTCGGCCTTTCTGCCGCCGGCGCAATCGGGCCAGTCCGGCGACAACGGCGGCGCACCGATGGGCCTGAGCTCGTTCTTCGAAGCGGTGGCCGCAGGCAGCATGCCTGGCGGCGTCGCGGGCGGCAGCGCATCAGTCGAGCCGGGTTCCTCCGTCGAGCCGGATCCTTCGGTCGCGCCGCTGCCTGGCTCGCCGCCGCTCGGTCAAAGCAGCGCCGCGTCCAGCGGCTTTTCGTCGTTCGTCGAGGGGCCGTCCGAGCCGCCACCAGCGGCTTGCGAACCGCGCCGCGGCAGTCGCCGACGTCAACTATCGCCCCTGGTCAATATCGTGATGATGGCCACTTCGATTCCCGTGGCGCTCATTGTCGCCCTACTCGTGCTACGTCTGATTCGACAGCCAGGGCAACCGGTAAATCCGATCGAGCAATTCGTCTGGGGACTGATCGGTCAAAAAGTCGTCGAGGAGCCGATCTCGGCAACTCCGCAGAGAACTAAGGCCGAAGCCGAAGTGACACCAGCGGCTTCCGCGGCGCCGGCTTCTCCCGCCGCCGCGCCGCCGACCACAGGTCTCAACGTTCCGCCCCGGGCTGAAAACACGCCCTCGCCGCAGCTCCACCCGCAGCCGGTTAGAGCGGCCGCGAACGTCGCCGAACTTTCATCCGACGGCCCGGTGCCTTCCGCGTCCGCCAACGGTCCATTGCCACCGACCGGGCCGGCAGCAAGCGATGACCCGTCACAGGAGCCGGCCTCGGCCGCTGCGGAATCGTCTTCCCGGCCGACTGCCAAACAGTCTTTGCTGGACGCTGCTGCGATCGAGACGACTTCGGATGATCGTGTCGAGGCGGCACTCGCCAGCGCCAGGCAAACCTATCAGGCCAAGCAGCAAAAATACGAGGCGGATGTTGCCAAATACTTCGAGAAACGACTGGAAAGTGCTCGCAAGACCGGCGGAGATGCGGCCTTGGCAAGAATTGA
>DATJTR010000005.1:0-8940 GCA_035503215.1 Pirellulales bacterium | reverse complement strand
TCGAACAGCTTCCGTTCTTGCCAGGGCTGAGAGAAATCTACGTGGAGAACACGCCGGTGACCGACGCCGGGCTTGCGAAGCTCGAGGCATTCCACACCTTGACGCATTTGTGGCTCGACGGCACGCGAGTCACTGACGCCGGGTTGCCGGCTTTGCGAACGTTCACCGAATTGCACGGTTTGGATCTGGGCGATACTCAGGTAACTGACGCCGGGCTCGCCAACATCGCCGAATTGCGCTCGTTGGTGACACTCAATTTGCAAGATGTGTTCCTGACGGACGCGGCAATGGAGCACTTTCAGAAACTGACGAAGCTGGAAGAACTCGATCTTTCCGGAACCGCCATTACCGACGCGGGGGTGGAAAACTTGCCCGCGCTGGCAAACCTCCGCGAAATGCGCCTTGGCAAGACGAAGATCACCGATGGGGCGCTGGCCCGGCTCGGCGAGTTCACGAAACTCGAACTTCTGAATCTCGACGAAACCGACATCACCGACGCGGGCATCGAAACTCTGCGGCCGCTCTTACGACTGGAAAGAGTTTTTCTGGAAGGCACGGCGGTGACCGATCCGAGCCTGGCGATTCTGGCCGAGCTGCCGCGTCTCAAAGAGCTCGATCTTCGCCAGACCGACGTCACCGACTTGGGCATCGACCATCTGTGGCGGCTGCCACGGTTGGAAAAACTGATTCTCGAAGAAACGCAAATCACCGATGCGGGAGCGGAGCGACTGGCCGCGCTCACCCAGCTCGCTGAATTGGACCTGGACGACACCGAAATCACCGACGCGGGACTCGTGCATCTCAAGAAGCTCCCCCGCCTCAAGGAGCTTTCGCTCAGAAACACGCAGATCACCGACGCCGGGCTCGCGAGCTTGAAAGAACTGCCGGCGCTCGTGACCCGTCGCGTCGACGGAGCCGCGGTAACCGCCGAAGCGGCAAGAGATTTGGAAAAAGCGGTCCCGCGGCTCACGGTATATCGCTAGGGCGGCCCGCCGGAACGGCTTTTTGCCACCGCTTGCGTCCCGGCCAAGACCGTGGGAAGATGGGAATCCACGCCAGGAGCGCCGAGGCGACTCGGCCGGCGGCTTTCCGCCCGGCGCTCCCCTGCCCTGCCCCGCCTTACGAAAAACCCCGCCACACCCTGCCAGGAAAGTTCCCGATGAAACGCTTTGCGCTGTTTGCGGCTTTGCTCGCGGCCTATGGCTGCATCGTGCTGGTGAGCGTGGCAGCCACCGAGGCACAAAACGCGGGAGTCGGCGTGGCGATGACCGACGCGGCCAAGGCGTTTTTGGCTTCGCTCGATGGGGAGCAGCTCAAGCGGGCGACGATGGCATTCGACAACCCGGCCCGGCTCGATTGGCACAACATTCCCAAGCCCGAGCGCAAAGGGCTGCAAGTCCGCGATATGAACGAGCGGCAGCGCGAGCTGTGCCACAACCTGTTGCGGGCCGCGCTCAGCCCGTCGGGCTACGAGAAGGCCGTGAAGATCATGGCGCTGGAGAACAACCTGCGCGAGGGAGAGAAAAATCTCACGAATGGCCAGTTGCGCGATCCGGAACGCTACTTCTTGACCGTCTTTGGCCAGCCCGACACCAGCGGCACCTGGGGCTGGAGCTTTGAGGGGCACCATCTCTCGCTGAATTTTGTGGTGGCCGACGGACAGGTGACGAGCGAGACGCCCAGCTTTTGGGGCGCCAACCCGGCCACGCTGCACATCTTCGTGCCCGGCGGACCCGAGCAAGGCACGCGCACCCTGGCGGGCGAGGAGCAGTTGGCCTTCGACCTGGTGAACGAGCTCAGCGACCAGCAGCGGGCCAAGGCCGTGATCGCCGAAAAGGCGCCGGCCGAGTATCGCAACGCCGGCGTGCCGCAGCCGCCGCAAACCGCGCCCGAAGGTTTGCCGGCCGGCGAAATGAACGATGCCGAGAAGAAAACCTTGCGGGCACTGCTGGAAATGTATGCCAGCCATCTCGCGCCATCGCTGGCGGCCGCCCAACTGGCCGACGTCGACGCCCACGATTTCAACCGCGTGTTCTTCGCTTGGGCCGGCTCGACCAAGCCGGGCGTGCCGCATTACTACCGCGTGCAAGGGCCGTCGTTCGTGCTCGAGCTGGTCAACTTCCAATCCGATCCGGCCGGCAATCCGGCCAATCACGTCCATTCGGTGTGGCGCAGTCTGGAAGGCGATTTTGGCGTGAAGGCGAATTGAGCGAGCCATTCTTAGACTGCCGCGATGCTTGCCGAAGAGATTTCACCGCAGAGGCCGCCGAGGGACGCGGAGGACCGCGGAGAAGAGCCTTGCGGTAATCGACCGGCAGCGGCCCTGATTTCTTTCCGGGTCGGTTAACTCCGGCCCGCTCCTGCGGTTAGCTAACTGTGAAAGCAGTTTGGCTGGAACACATCGCAGGAGAATCGCCATGTCGCAAGCCACGACGGTAATCTTGGAGCCGGTGAACGACGCCGCGGCAGAGGACGCGAGCCGCTGGCAGGGATGGCTGCCGCTGGCGGTGCTGCCATGGGTGGCCCTCGCGCTGGTGCCGGCGGACTGGCCGCGCTGGGCAGTAATGTGGTCGCTCGCATTGACCATTTTCTTCGCCTGCAAGTGGCTCACGTGGCGGCGCACCCCCTGCGCTGCGGCTCCGTGGTGGCGGCAGGCCGGCTACCTGTTGACGTGGCCAGGGATGGATGCGCCATCGTTCTTCGACGGGACGCGGAGAACCGTCCGCCCTCGCTGGAGCGAGTGGCTGTTGGCCGGTGGAAATGTGCTGCTGGGTACTATGCTGGTCGATGTGGCCGCGCGAGGTCTGCCTCAGATCGATTCTTTGTGGGTACAAGGTTGGCTCGGGATCGCGGGGATAGCGCTGGCGTTGCACTTTGGGGCATTCCATCTGCTCTCGTGTGCATGGCGGTCGCTCGGCGTCGATGCGCAGCCGGTGATGCACTGGCCCCTGGCCGCGACTAGCCTCGGCGACTTTTGGGGCCGGCGGTGGAACATGGCCTTTCGCGATCTGGCCCATCGATTCGCGTTCCGGCCTGCGGCGGCGCGGTGGGGCGCGGCGGCCGGCGTTTGGGCCGCATTTCTTGCCAGCGGTGTCATCCACGATTTGGTGTTGTCGCTGCCGGCGCGCGGCGGTTACGGCGCACCGACGGTCTATTTCCTGGTGCAAGCCGTGGGAGTGTTCACGGAGCGCAGCCGGCTCGGCCGACGGTGCGGCTTGGGCCATGGCGTGCGCGGCCGGCTATTCACATTTGCCGTGCTGCTCTCGCCGGTCGAGCTGCTGTTTCACCGGCCGGGTTTGGAACGGGTGATCGTGCCTTTCATTCGAGCGATCGGAGGCGGGCCATGACGACGTCACTTGCTGAGAGATTGCTTTTCGTGGCGGGCCTAGTCGAGCTGTGCGTTCCGGTGGCTTCCCTGCTCGTGCCGGTGCAGCTCGACTGGCGGCAAACCTTTGGCGTGCTGCCTGTCCTCCATCGCCAGTTGGTTTGGGTCTACGGTGGCTACACGCTGCTGTCGATCGTCGCCATCGGGCTGATCACGGTGACCAATGCCGGCGAACTGGCCGCCGGCGGGATGCTCGCCCGCAGTTTTTGCGGCTACGCGTTTGCCTTCTGGGGCATTCGCCTAGCGCTCGTGCCCGTGCTGCGGGTGCGCGAGCATCTCGACCGCTGGTGGCTGCGGCTGGGTTACATTGTCTTGACGCTGGCTTTTGCGTACCTGGCGCTCATCTTCGGCTGGGCGTCATTCGCTCGGCCGCTGACGGCCTAGCCGAGGGAGGGGGGCGCTCGGTGCGCCGTCGCCGCGGCGGCGATGCAGCGGAAGACGCTGGGCCAGTCGCCGAGCGACAGTTGGCGGAAGAGCCGCATCGTCGGATACCAAGGCGAATCGTCGCGATCCAAAAGCCAGCGCCAGTCGGGAGCCACCGGCAGGGCCACCCACACCGATGCGCCGAGCGCGCCGGCCAGGTGCGCGATCGCGGTGTCGGAAGTGACGACCAGATCGAGCTGGCTGATGACGGCCGCGGTGTCGAGGAACGCGCCGCCGGTGGCGTCGAGTTCGGCCGTGAAATCGACGAGCGGAAAACCGGCCGTGGCAACCTGCTCGGAGCCAAAACCCTTTTGCAGGCTGACGAGCTTTACGCCCGGCAAGGCGGCCAACGGAGCAAACTCGCGCAGCGGAACGGAACGCAGCCGGTCGCTGAGGTAGGTTCGCGATCCTTGCCAGGCGATGCCGATCTGAAAGCCGCCGATCGCCGCCAGCCGAGATCGCCACGCCTGACGCCGGGCCGGCTCGGCCGACAGGTACGCGGGTCCGGCGGGAATCGTCGTCAGCGTCGTACCCAGTGCCTCCGGAGCACTCAATAGCGGCAGATAATAATCGGCCGTGGGAACTTGCTGATCCGGCCCCAGCGGCACCAGTTCATCGATGTGGCGATAGGAAGCCAACAGTGGGCAAAGCTCGGCTTGCGCGGCCAACACCACGCGGGCACCACGCTCGCGAAACAGGCCAGCATAGCGGACGAATTGGATCGTGTCGCCGAAACCTTGCTCGGCCAACAAGAGCAGCGTGCGGCGATCGAGCGGCTCGCCCCGCCAACGCGGAAAGTTGAACTGCTGCACGTTGCCCGGCATCCGCAGGCGGGCTTCGTAGGCCGGCCAGCCGCGGGCCAAGTCGCTTTGCAGGAGATAACACGTTGCCAAACCCACTTCGGCTACGACAAAGCCGGGCTGCAGGGCCAAGACCTCTCGGTAATGGGTGAGCGCTTCGTCGAGCCGCCCCTGATGGCGGAGCGCGCTGGCGAGGTTGTTGAGTGCCGCCACGCCAGTGGGAAGCAGCGTAAGGGACTGGCGATAGGAGGCAATCGCTTCGTCGAGCCGCCCCTGCTCGGCCAGAATGTTGCCCAGGTTGTTGTGGGCCTCGAATTGTCGCGGGGCGAGCGCCAGCGCGCGGCGGGCGTGCGTTTCGGCCGCTTCCAGATCTCGCATTTGGCGGAGTACGCCGGCCAGGTTGTTGTGGGCATCGGCGTTGCCGGGTGCCAAAGCGATGGCCTGGCGGAAATGCGCCGCAGCCTCGTCGAGCCGCTTCTGGTCCTTGAAGACCGCCCCCAGGTTGTTGTGTGCCTGGGCATAGCCCGGATGGAGTGCGATCGCCCTCTGGAACAAGGCAACGGCCCTCTCGGGCTGTTTTTGGTCGACCAGGACGATGCCGAGATTGTTGTGGGCCTCGGCATAGTCGCCGCGCAGGGCGATCGCGCGTTCGTAGTGCGCCGCCGCTTCGGCCAGCCGCCCCTGGCTGCGCAGGACGATGCCGAAATTGTTGTGCGCATCGGCGTCGTCGGGGCGCAGGGCAAGCGCTTGCTCGAAATGGGCGATCGCCTCCGCCGGCCGGTTTTGCTGGGCCGCAATGATGCCCAGGCCGTTGTGCGCCGCGGCGACGTCGGGCCCGAGCGCGAGCACCTGGCGGCAGGCGGCCGCCGCCTCGTCGAACCGGCCGGCCCGCAACGATTGCTCGGCGAGTGCGAGGAGTGACCCGATGTCGGCAGGTTCGCGAGGCGGCGGGCTGGCGGCGGTCATCGGGATTTCCGCGGGCTGACAGATCGAAACGCCGGATTATAATCTGTGCCACTTTGAATAAGACCCCTGAACCGCAAAACGCCTCGCCGGCACAAGCCCGAGCGACGGGCCTCGGCGCCCGCCGGGCTCGCGCCCGCTTTCGGTGTGTGGCGATTTACCCCCAAGCACGGAGGCCAAGACCATGGCGATCATGTCGGGACTGTCGGGGAACGAGATCTATTGCCTGCATCTCAAGGGATTGAAGCCGGGCGAACTGGTGATCGGCAACAGCGTCTATTCGACCGGCCTGTTGGGCGCCCTGGGGGCCGGTTTTCGCAGCATGGTGGGCGGCGAAGTAACGCAGGTCACTCAGGCCATTCACGAAGGTCGCGAGCAATCGTACGAGCGAATGATGACCGAAGCCCGCGAGCGCGGGGGCGTCGGCGTCACCGGTGTGACCAGCGACTTAAAGCCGTTTCGGGGAAACATCGAGTTTCTCTCGGTCGCGTCGAGCATTCACGGCGAAAAGCCGGCGCCCGAGCATATCAGTTTTTCGACCAGCGGCGACGGCCAGCAGCTCTATTGCCAGCTCGACGCCGGCTACACGCCGCTGAAATTCGTCTTCGGCAACGTGGCCTATTCGATCGGCATCGGCGGCTCGTTGCTCGGCAGTTTGAAAAGCCTGGGCCGGGGCGAGATCAAGGAATATAGCGACGTCTTCAATCACACCCGGCACCTGGCGTTGCAGCGAATCGTCGATCAGGCGAAGGCGGTGAGCGCCAACGCGGTGATCGGCATCGAAACCCGCGTGCTGCCGTTTCAAGGCGTTCACGAAATGATGATGATGGGGACCGCCTCGCACAACGAGCAGTTGCCGGCGGCCCACGATGGCCAGCCGGTGAGCAGTGACCTGACGTGCGAAGAGATGTGGAACCTGACCAGCCTGGGCTATTACCCGCTGAAGCTGCTGTTGGGCACGGCGGTCTATTCGCTGGGGATTTTGGGCGGGCTGAAGGCGGCGTTCAAATCGTTTTCGCGCGGCGAGATCCACGATTTGACTTCGCTGATCTACGACGCCCGCGAACACGCCATCGGCCTGATTTCCGACGAGGCCAAGGCGATCGGGGCGGACGACGTGGTGGGCATCAAAACCCACATTCACGAATTCAACGGCCTGATCGAGTTCATGGCCATCGGCACCGCGATCAAGCGCGGCACGAACCTGTCGACCCAAACACCGCAATTGCCGCCGCAGGCGATCATCAAGGACAAGGACACCTGGATCAACGAGGACAGCACGCTCTTCGGCCGCGGCAAGGCCGACAAGAGCTCGTCAGCCGGAGACGGGGGAAGTTCGTAACGGCCAGCACCGAGCCTGAAGCTGAGCGGTCGCGTCAGGACGTGAGGTCGAAGACCGGCGCTGCCGGGGCGGGCTAAACCGCCTTGTCGTCGGCTTCGCCGGTGCGGATGCGGATGACCGAGGCCAGCTCGTGGATGAAGATCTTGCCGTCGCCAAACTTACCGGTGCGCGCGGCCCGGCTGATGATTTCCACGGCAGTCTCGAGGAAGTTGTCGGGCATGACGACTTCGACTTTGACTTTCGGCACGAAGTCGACCCGGTATTCGCTGCCGCGATAGCTTTCGGTATGCCCTCGCTGCTGACCGAAGCCACGGACTTCGGTGACCGTCATGCCGTTGATCAGGCGGCGCGAGAGTTCCTGCTTGACTTCGTCGAGCTTGGACTGGCGAATGATGGCTTCGACTTTTTTCACGTCGCGAAGACTCCTGGGCATTGGCACATAAGTCACCCGCCTCACACGGCCAGCACGGGCGGTTTCTGCCCGGCCACTGCCGCGCGATTTTAATCGTTCGTCCGGCGGCGAACAACGGGCCGGGGCGGGCCGCTTTGGCGGGCCGCCGCGGCCGACGGATGACGAAAGGGGCCGCAATGCTGCCAGGGCGGCAAGCAATTTAATTCGCCGCGGCGGGCCTTCGGCCGCGCGCGAATCGCTCGAATTGCCGAGCGCACACCGGCGAGGCTGCCTCTGGTCACGGATCGCGATTGGGCTTCACAAACCTCGAACTATTTCCCGCCCGGCGCCGGTTGATTCCCACCACCGGGCTGGTTTCCGCCCGGGGCGGGCTGAGCCGCACCGCCACCTTGCGGAGGATTTGCGGGGGCCGCCGGTTTCGGCGGGAGCTGCACGGTCTTGGCTGCCGCTTGCACGACCGGATCCGTGTCGATCTGCGCGGTAAGAACCGCAACGATGGCGAAGTTCACTTCATTGGGCAGCGCCTTAAAGTCGCTGATGGCGCTGACCAGACTTGCCACCGCAAATAATCGTTCCGGCGGCTGGTGACCGTCGGCGGTGAGCATGGTATTGAGATTCGCAACATAGATCCGCGCCCACTCTTCCTTGTTGGTGGCCGGAGGAGGCACCGCCGGCTGCGCCGGTGGCTTTGGATTTTTAGCAGCAGCCGGGGCAGCAGCGGCGGGCGCAGGCGCCGCAGGGGCGGCGGGCGCCGCCGCAGGCGCGGCAGCGGCAGGCGCGGCAGCGGCAGGCGCAACGGCGGCAGGCGCTGCGGCGGCAGGCGCGGCGGCGGGTGAAATACCTAACAGAGAGTAGACGAGCACCTTCGTCGTTTCGGCTGCCGCAACACGCACGTCGGGATCGGTCGCCTTTGTCATCAGATCGGCGATGTCGGCCAACAGCGGCAGGGCAGCATCGTCGAGCCCGGCCAGGTTCTTCAGCGCCGCCAATTGCGTGGCCGGCGACGTGCTGGAAAGGTCGAGGCGCAAACCGACGATCGTCGCCGGGTTCGGCGGTGTCGCGTCGGGAGTCGCGGCCGGGGTCGTCGTTTTCGGCGGTTTGGTAATCTCCTTGACCGCGGTCTTCACCGCCGCGATCACCGTCGGGTCGTGGCTTTCGAACTTGGCGATCGCGGCCAGCGCTGGCTGCGCCGGCTGCCCGATTTTTCCGAGTGCCTTGACGACATGCCACTGCAAAAGCTCGATGTCCAGGTCTCCATTCGCCGGGGCGAGCAACACGCCGAGTTTGGTGGCGACGGTCGATGCTTCGCTGCCCAATTGCTTCGCCCCCAACTTGCCCAAGGCTTCGACCGCATGTGCTCTTGCGGTCGGCTGTTGGTTGATGTCGGTCGCAACGTTGAGTAGCTGGTCGGCGGCAGTATCGGCTGCCGAGGCAATCACAGGCGGGATGAGGATCGTTAACGTGCTGACGACGGTATAGATTCCGGTGCGTATCATCGCCCTGACCCCTATAAGATGTGATTTTGCCGCTCTATGAGTCCTCAGCCTAGCCGCTGCCAGGAAACTGTCAAGATGGGGGGTTCGTTAAGTTTGCATGGTTTATCCCATTACTAATA
>DATJTR010000004.1:0-2875 GCA_035503215.1 Pirellulales bacterium | reverse complement strand
CTGGGAACGATCGGCCCGCTCAAATAATCGGAAGCGCCAAGCCGCAGGCCGGCCGCGGCGGTGGCGATCGCCGGCGCCTGCTCGACGAGCACGACGGGCAGGTCGGCGTCGGCCTCGCGGGCCCGGGTCAGCAGGGCCAAGGCATCGACCTGCGGCGGAACGTGCGCCGCGATCAGCAGGTTGAAAGAGTGCTCTTCCAACTGCCGGCGAGCCGACGCGGTATCGGACTCGAAAATGAGTTCCACGTCGCCCAAGCCCGCAAGGGCCTGGCGATAGAGCGCAGCATTTCGAGCGTCGGGATCGACGATCAACAGGCGGGCGGTTTTCATACCGTTCTCGAGCGCACCGGATCCCTGGATACCGGTCGCCGGCCGCAATGGATGGGGACTTATCTGAAACAACCGCCGCCTACCGCCATAGCTTGGCGTGGGGGGAGCAGCCCCGTCAACGGGCAAGGGAGAAAAGTCGCGTACCGAGTGGAAACAGTGCGTCAGGCGAATGAGGGCCGCAGTACTTCGTGCAGGCGAAAATGGAACTTGCCGAGCTTGCCGCCATAATTGCCGGCCGAAATCGCCAACACTTCCGGCCCAGCCGCCGCGCGAATGGCCGCGGCCATGGCGGCCGCCACGCCCGCCTCGCTGGTGCCATCGATCACGATTTCATAGGCACAGTTCACGCCGTCGGCCAACGCGGTTTCGACGCGGCCCCGCAGCGTGGGACAAAACGCGTCGGCCGTCGACGCCCGCAATGCCTTGTATCGGGAGCCGACCTTGCTGCCGCTGCGGGCCACTCCGCCAGGGAAAGGGGTAATGATGCCCGGCATGTGGGCCAGGGCCGCGCTGGCCCGGCGGGCGGCGTCGAGGGCCGCGGCGGCCGAGCCCGATTGGAGGATGACGTTGCCGCCGGCGACCCCCTTGCGGACATGCAGTCGCTCGATGACCACGAATTCGCCGTCCATCACCGGGACGCGCCAATAGCGTTTGCCGCCGACGAGCTTGCTCTTTTGATAGCCGTCGCCAAAAAAACGCAGATGTTTGCCGAGCGGAATCTGCTCGACCCCGTCCTCCAGCCCGTCGTAGACCGCGGTCGTCGGGCAGGTCATCAGGCACTGGCCGGTGCGATTGGCGATGGCTTTGGCCAGGGCATCGGCCGAAAAACCAAAGGCCAACAGGGCGATACCTGGCCGGCCGTCGGGCGTGGCATCAGGCGGGAGGGGCTGTTCCAGCCCCATTTCGGCGTCGCAGGCAATGATCGAGCTGGCGTAGCCGGCGACCGCGCGGCAGGCGGCGTCAAGCCAGTGCTCGTCGTGAGCCGTCACGATCAGCCGGACGTAGCGCATGCCGAACGCTTCGGCAAAGGTGTCGGCGATCAGCGTTCCGGCAATTTCCACGGCAAACATTCTCCTGGAGCGGGGCCGCCTCGGGCGGCACGGGCTGTATCATGCGATGGATGGCGCCCCCCTGGCAAGCCGACGCCGGGGGCCGCTTGCTTGCCAAGCGGTGCCGCAGGCGCCTATTCTGATCGCTGCCGGCAGGGTTTGGACCGGCCACTCGACGTGATCGTCAGATCCCTCCCACTCGAAGGATTCCAGCGTGACGCCAGATTCAGCACCCGCCGATTCGCCGGCCGACGATTTGTTCGCTCGGCTCGCCGCCCAGGTCAAGCCCGACCAGTCGTTTGGACTGTTGGTGAAAATCCGTCTGCCGGCGGGAACCCAGGCCCGGTTTGCGGCCGAGGCGGCCAAGGCCGCCAAAGCGACCGCGGCCGAGCCGGGCTGCGACCAATACTCGTTTTTCGCCGACACCGACGAACCGGGAACGATCGTGCTCGTCGAGAAATGGCAGCGCACGGCCGCCTTGAAATCGCATTTCGAGCAGCCTCATTTCGCTTCGCTGGTCGGGCTGCTCCAGGAGATCGGCGGCGAGGCCGAGATTCACGTGCTGGTGCCGCTGGCAGGCTGAGTTTGCGACGGGCAAGCCGCCACCGGCGGATGCGGGGGACGAGTCTTAACTCGGGCCGCGGCGAAATCTATACTGAGTGGGCCCCCAGGGGAGCGATCGTTCACCAAAACACTTCGATCACGGCAGTATTTAACGCCGCGCGCAGTCAGCGCCAGAACGTCTTTTTTGAGGGAGCCGCATGCCCACGATCCGCTTTGTGAATGAGAAAAAAGAAATCCAGGTTCCGGTCGGCGCCAACTTGCGAAACGAAGCGATGCGGGCCGGCGTGCAAGTGTACAGCGGCATGGACAAGATTTTTCACTGCCCCGGCTTTGGCTGCTGCGGCACTTGCCGCGTGCTGATTCCCAAGGGGATGGAAAACCTGAGCGCGATGGGCATCAAGGAACGGCTGCGGCTGAAGGTGTCGATGGACTATATCGGACACGAAAATGAAATGCGGCTCTCCTGTCAGACACAAGTCAAAGGCGACGTCGACGTGGTGACGCAGCCGCCGGTGAACTGGTTCGGCGAAAACTTCTTTAGTTAAGCTCGACGCGTGAAGCAAATCGTCGCCATCGTCAAACCGTTTCTGGCCGAGAAGGTCTTGGAAGGGCTGAAGCGCGCGCCCTTGGAGGCCTGCAGCGTGCGCGAAGTGAAGGGCTACGGCCGCCAGAAGAGCTATCTCGATCAATACTCCGAAAGCGAATACTCGCTCGCCTTTCTGCCCAAAGTGGCAATCACCCTCTGGGTCGATGACGCCCGAGTAGAAGAAATCGTTCGCAAGATCGTCGAAGTCGCCCGCACCGGCCGCATGGGCGACGGCAAGATCATCATCCTGCCAACGGCGCCCGACCAGCAAGCGATCGATTTCTGACGCGGTCCGGTTTGGCTTGCTGCGTGGGCCAGCGGCTAGGTTGTCTCCGCCGCGCGCATCT
>DATJTR010000003.1:0-4313 GCA_035503215.1 Pirellulales bacterium | reverse complement strand
ACAACGCTTTCGTCGAAGGCGACGACGGCGGCAGCGTGATTGTCTCCGGCTCCATCATTGCCGAACAATCGAACATTGCCGAGCACTCGAAAGCCACCCTTTATCTAGACGAAGTGTCCAATGCGGGCGGGACAACCCCCGGGCGTTTGGCGGCCGAAGACGGCGGAACCCTCGAAATCGAGGGCCTTTCCTCGAATCTTGGGACGATCGCGGCCGGCGTCGGCAGCACGGTCAAGGTCGACGGTGCGTTGGTTGAAGACCCGAGCGGGGTCCTCAGTGTCGATGTCCGTGGGACAGCCCGCGACAAATTCGGCCAAATCGAAGTCGCGGACGCGGCCAGGCTCGCCGGTACGCTCGAAGTCAATCAGGTGGGCGGCTACGTTCCGGCCGCCGGCGATCGCATCCCCGTGATCACATATAAAGGTGGCTACTCAAATAGTTTTTCTGCAATTCAGAGCACCCCCCAGGGTCTGTTTACCGCCACGCCCAAAGCAAGCGAAGTCGACGTTTCCGCCGCCTCAGCCGTTTCGGCCCCCCAGGTCACTCCGTCGGGCAGTACCAACACGTATACCGTCGGCGGCTCGCCGGTGCCGGTCGACAGCGGCATCATGGTCACCTCCTCGGATACCGATCTGACGGGCGCCACGCTGACGATCGAGAATTTCGAAGCGGGCGACACGCTGACGTGGTCCGCACCTTCCGGAATTACTGGCAGTTACAACGCTGGCATCCTGACACTGTCTGGAAGCGCCACAGTTCGCCTTGTTCGCCGTCACGCTGGCCAGCCTGACCGCCAACGCCTTCGCCCAGTCGCTCCCCGTGCGGAACCCTCTTCGAACTAAAACTCTCTCTTCGAGAGAGATCGATCAGGGATGCTGGAGTGGCCGGCTGCCGGTTTCAAGCACGGTTCGGCCGTTGCAGAGCGATGAGGGCCGGTTGAAGCCGCTTAACAGCGACGACCGGCTAGGCGGCAAAGGGCAGGGCAGGGACTGACAAAACCAGCCGTTTCGGCCTACACTGCGCTGTGCAAAAATGAAGTCATCTCGCTAGCACGCCAAGACTTGCACGGAATCGCATGCAAAACATCTACCGCAGCCTGCTGTTGCTCCTGGCCGGGGCCACGCAGAAGGAATTGGCCCGCCACGTCCGCTACCTGAAGGCCGAAAACGAAGTGCTCCGGGGCAAGCTGCCGAAACGAGTACCGCTCACCCACCAGGAGCGGAATCGCTTGGTCCGTTTCGGCTCCAAACTTGGCCAGGCACTCGACAGTCTGGTTTCGATCGTCCACCCCGGCACCCTGCGGCGCTGGATCCGAGAGGACCGCAAGGGGAAGCGCAAGACACCAGCGCCTCGCGGCAGGCGCCGCACCGCGGAGCAAATCCGCCGGTTGATCCTCAAGCTGGCCAAAGAGAATAGCTGGGGCTACACCCGCATCCTCGGGGAGTTGAAGAAACTCGGCGTCCGCGCAGTCTCTCGCAATACCGTCAAGAACATTTTGAAAGCCAATGGGTTGGAACCTGGTCCGCAGCGCGGCCCGGGTACTTGGGACGAGTTCCTGAAAATCCATGCCGCCACCCTCTGGCAATGCGATTTCTTCAGCAAACGAGTCCTGACACCCAAAGGATTTCGCGAGCTGTTTGTGGTCGTTTTTCTGCATGTCGGCACCCGCCGCGCGTTTCTCACGCCCGCCACCGAGCATCCCAACGAAGCATGGGTTATCCAGCAGGCACAGGCCTTCGTGCGTCATGCACGGGCCAAGAAGCTCGGCGCCGAGATCATTATGCACGATCGGGACACCAAGTTCACGGCCAGCTTCGACGCGGCCTTGAGACAAGAGGGACTCGATCCCCGCCCATTGGCTTATCGGGCACCCAATACGGCTGCCTATGTCGAGCGGTTCGTGCAAAGCATCAAGCAGGAATGCCTCGACCATTTTATGGTCCTTGGCCAGCGGCACATGGACCACCTTTGCAAGGAATTCGTCGAGCATTATCACGCCGAACGTCCCCATCAGGGCTTGGACAACGAACCACTGAAGCCGAGTGGTAAAAAACGAAAACGGCAAATCGACCTGATTCCGATTTCCGACGTCGCCTGTCGCAAACGCCTTGGCGGCCTGTTGAAGCACTACTACCGCAAGGCGGCATAGCGAAGTTTCGGCGGAGAGCAGAATCGTCATCCGTGCCGATCGTCGTTCTACTCATTCCTCGTCTTCCAAATCCGAGCGCTTGAGTCTATAGGCCTCATTCACTAAAGCTGTGCGACGTCGACCGGGTGGCTCACGCTTCAGTTCGCGGGCGATCTCGATATAACGCGTCACTCGCTGGACGACGGCTGGCTGCTGTGAGACCTGCCGAGCCCACGCGCGCTCCTCTGCACTCCACAGGGCCAACAATTCCGGCGGCGTCTCCAAGGCATACTCGATCTCCGCCAGGTTACAGCCGTGCCAAATGGCAAGTGGCGGAGGTTTGTCACCAAGCAGATGCGGAATCAAGTACAGGTTTTGCAGCATCGTGCGATACAACCTGACCGACGCCGCATCCCATTGCCTGCCACGGTAGAGTGCCAGCGCCCAAGCCAGATACTGCCACGGGTCACCGCTGTCATCCGGAAACGTTTCTTCATACCACTCGAACGACGCCAGCGCGCCCTCGACGTCCCCCGCCAACAGGTACAGGGGGCCGAGCAGATACCGTTTGCCAAATCCGTCCCCGCCGTAGCCCGACGCAAACTCCCGCTCGAGCTCGCGCTCGTAGCGCCGGATTCGCTCGCGAAGCTTTTTGGGTTCGCTGGGAAACAGCGGCGGCATCAAACATCCTCTCGATCACGCGCACGAAAGCCGATCGCCACTTACGGCGCCTCTCGCCCCGGCATTATAGAATGTAGCCAACTCGCGGAGGAAGTGATGAGCCAGATCGCCGATCACCGCCGGCACAGGCTGCCCAAAGGCTGGAAGGAATCCGTCAAGTCAGGCATCATCAACGCGATCTCGCTGGCACGTTACGTCGCCGGCCGAACTCGCGGAGAAGCGGTCGACCAGACCGATCTCGCCACGCGCTCTCGCGCCAAACGCGATCAATACGAAGGAGAGATCACACTGCTGCTCGAAGAGAGCCGGAGCAAGGACACCCGCTGGGCGACGATACCAGCCCATCGAAGGCCGCACTACTCGCCAACCGAGCGACTGGCGATTCTGGAGTTGCGAGCGGCACGCGGCTGGTCCCTGGCTCAGACCGCCGAACGATTTCACATCACCGCCGAAACCATTTCAAGCTGGCAGCAGAGAATCGACGAACAAGGACCCGACGCACTCGTCAAGCTGCCGCAACCAGTCAATAAGTTTCCCGAGGCGGTCAACTATCTCGTTCAGCGGCTAAAAGTGCTCTGCCCAACGCTCGGCAAACGCAGGATCGCCGCCAAGCTAGCCCGAGCTGGCTTGCACTTGAGCCCTTCGAGCGTTGCCGCATGCTGGTCAAGCCGCCGGCCGCAAGGCCAGCACCACCCGAAACGAAGCCCGACCCGCCGGCAAAGCGCCTCGTCACCGCCAAGCGTCCGAACCACGTCTGGCACGTCAACCTGACCGTCGTGCCAATTGGTGGCGGGTTTTGGTGCTCCTGGCTGCCACTGGCCCTGCCGCAGCGCTGGCCGTTCTGCTGGTGGGTGGCCGTAATCGTCGACCATTTCTCGCGCCGCGTGCTGGGCGCCGCCACGTTTTTTTGCCAGCCGTCGTCCAACGCGGTGCGGAGCTTTCTGGGTCGCACCATCCAAAACGTTGGTGCCGCGCCCAAGTACATTGTCTGCGACCGCGGCCCGCAGTTCGATAATTCACGCTTCCGCAAATGGTGCCGCCGCAACAGAATTCGGCCGCCCCGCTACGGCGCTTTGGGCCAGCATGGCAGCATCGCGGTCGTCGAGCGCTGCATCCGCACGCTGAAGGAAAATCTGCGCTGCCTGGCCGCCGTTTCCTATTCGCGCCGTTCGCTCCAGCGCGAGCTGAACCTGATTGCCGAGTAGTACAACGAGCACCGGCCGCATGAAACGCTGGGTGGCCGCACGCCCAACGAAGTCTTTTACGACCGCCATCCCGCCAACTGCCGTCCGCGCTATGAGCCCCGTGAGCGCTGGCCGCGCGGCTCGCCATGCGCTACGCCCTGGGCATTGGTACGCGGCCGGCCCGGCGTGCGGCTTGAACTCGAAATCTCGCATCACGCCGACCGCCGGCACCTGCCGATCGTCACGCTGCGCCGCGCGGCATAGCGCGGCATCACTCTAGGGCACTTTGCGCTCCCGCTGCGCGCCCGGGGGGCCGCCTC
>DATJTR010000002.1:0-5469 GCA_035503215.1 Pirellulales bacterium | reverse complement strand
TATGAGACGTTCAAGCGGTCAGGTCACGTATTTGGTTCGGCGGAGAATCAGCGGCATCCCAAAGAGTGCTGAAATGCTGAAGAAGCTTTCCGAAGTCGCCCGAGAGTTAAACACGAGCCTAAGCAATGTTTATGCGCTCGTCGCCAGCGGTCGACTACCGGTAGTCTGCACTGGGGCGAACGGCAAAGGTTATCGCGTTGATCCGGCCGATCTTGAGCGGTTCAAGCAGGAAGGAAAGCAGGGGCGGCAGGCTGCCGCCCCTGCTTCCGAGCCGCCGCGTTTGTTCAAGCACTTGAACGGCGACCGTTTGCGAGCTGCATGGAAGCAGCGAGGAAATCCCTCCGCCCCGCCAGATGGAGATAATGCTCGGTCATCGTAGTCGTCTCGTGGCCCATCAGGGTCGCGAGCGTCTTGATATCGAGCCCGTTCACGATCGCTCTCGTTCCAAAGGCGTGGCGAACGCCATAGAGCTTCACCTCGTCTGGAACGCCGGCCTTCCGCCGGGCTCGCCGCAGCCTCAGACCGAGGTTATAGCGCTGCCAGGGCGTCTTTTGATGTGTCAGAAAGACCAACTCACCTTCGTTCCGCTTACGAATATGGATCAGCAGCTTCACGACGACGGGATCGAGCGGAATGATCCGTGGCTTCGGCGTTCGCTGAGTCTTGATGGTCTTGTGCTGCCGCAGCACGATCACCTTTTGTTCCAAGTCGATGTCGGACCACCGCAGCCGAGCGAGCTCGATCGGCCGGCAGCCCGTGAACCACAGAAAGATCAAAACCTGGCGGAAGCGAGCAGCGGGCGTCGGCCGGCGCTTCCGGTTCGTCGCCGTCGCACGAAGGATGGCCCGAAACTCCGCATAGGTCATATCGCGACGCGGCGGTCCGGCATTTTGCTTGATGCTGCGAAACGGATTCTTGGCGATGATCTCGGCATCGGCCGCCCAGTTGAAAACTCCCTGGACGATCCGCAAAGCCGATCGCTTTGTCCAATCGCTTGTCCAGGTCGGATGCGAATGGAGCCACTGCTGCATGTGGTCTTTGCGGCAAGCGGAGACGAGTCGCCAGCCATGAGCCTCGGCGAAGTCTTGCAGGTAACCGGTGCGGCAGTCCGTCGTTCCCTTCGCCAAACGTGGGAACACGACTTCGATGTAACGCTCGATGACCGAGGCTACAGTCTGCTGAGAATTCTCGGGGCAAGGATTGTGAGCGGCTTCGTAGCGCAGCTCGTCCAGGCGGTCTTGAGCTGCCTTACGGTTCTTCTTGCCCTCAGCAAGTTTGACCTTCTTGCCGTCGATCCAAGCCATCCACCAGCCGGTCTGCTGGTAGTACCACGGTTTTGCCGTGCGTGCCATCTGACCCTCCCTTTTTGAACTGCATGACCAGGGAAGGTCTTCGAGAGCCCCGTCCGGTTGCCGCCGGGCGGGGCTTTATTCTGTCCACTGAACCGTCCACTAGGCTCAGTCAGGCAGACTTCAGGCTTCAGAATGATTCGCTCGAAACCTGCGGAAGGCAAGGGTTTCGGCGAAGTCGGGGCGACATGATTTGAACATGCGACCTCTGCGTCCCGAACGCAGCGCTCTAGCCAGGCTGAGCTACGCCCCGAAATGGGAATTGGAAGCCTCGTATTCTAGCGATCCGGCCCAAACCACTCAACCGGAACTCGCTACCCGCAAAAATGCCCAAAATACCGCGATGCGGACGCGCCAAGCGACTACAAAATTGAGCGAGCCGCAGCGGGTTGGGTTCAGTCTCAACAGCAACCGAACGCCCAAGCGGTGCGCCGGAATGTAGCCATCCGCAGCCGAGTCCAATCGCCGGCCACCGCGGCTGCGAGCGACCCTACGACCAATTCAACTCGTATTCCTCGCCCGGCGTCGGTGCCGTCACGCGCCAATAGGCCAACCGGCCGGCGGCCAGAGCAATCGGCAGTTCCAGGGCAGGCAGCCAAGGGCCGCCGGGCGACCGCCGCACGCGGCCCCGCAGCGCGCCGTACGGCCGATCGCGCGGAAACTGGACGATTAGCGTCAAACCGTCGGTCGGAAATACGATCGGAGCGACAAACCGCTTGTGCGCTGGCTGCTGGAATGCCCCGAAGTACTCGATTTCGTTCTGCACCAAGAGCGGTCGCGTAATGGCCTCCGGCGCCAGGGGAATGTGCAGTAGATGCCCGTCCGGCGAGCCGTTCGCCGCGGCCGCAGATTTACGGCGGCGTTCGACCGGCCGCCACTGCGCGCCGTGGGGATGCGACAGCGAACTGCCCGAGAAGGCATGTCCGGCGGCGGCGTAATAAAAATCTATCTCTTGCAGACTGGGTGGCACATAGCGGAAGCGAAACGTGTCGATCAAAACGGACCGCGCCGTCGCGGTGCTCGATGCCGCATCGACACCATCGCAGGCCGGATCGAGGTCGAGCAGCTTGATGTTCTCGGCGACGATCAGCGCGCCGGCCACGAACGGCACGGCCCGAGCGGCCGAGTGGGGCTGAGCGATCAAATCGACCAGATGGATCGGCCGCCGCAGTTCCTCGGTCAGTACGACGGCAATCGCAGCCAGGGTGGACGAACTGGTCGGTTGTCCGCTCTCGATCTTGCTGATCGTACGGACGCCGTAGCCGGCGCGGCTGGCCAGATTTTGCTGGGTCAGCCCGGCCTCGCCGCGCAATATGGAAATAGTATCCCGATCGGGCAAAACATGTCCGCGTGGCATGTACGTACTCGCTGCCTGGAGAACCTGGAAAACGCGAGGCGACAACAGGCTGCGAGAAACCGAGCCCTATCCATGCCCAAGGCGACCGTGCTCGACGTCGCCGATACGGAAGCGCTCTGCGTCGAGGGCTCCGCCAGCAATGCCAGCAAAGCGACTTCGGACCGTGCTGCGTTCCTTTAAGGCCTTACGCTGCCTGTTGGAGGCTGGTTCGATTCCTTGTAAAACAAATCGATCCAAACAGAATTGAGGCTGATTTCGCCCTCCCATGCGCTCCAAAGGCCCGCACACGGGCCCTTTGGCAGCCGGAACAGCTTGGGGTTGTGACGGACTCGACCATTTCTTCCACGCCGCCCGCTGTGGGCGGCGAGAAGAGGCAGCTATCCCCACTTGCAGGTTTCGAAGCGGCCGACGGCGCAGCAATTGCGCCGCGGATGCGCCTCGGAATCGATGCGCATTGACTGACACCGTCGGCAAAACCAGACCGGGTCGTTGCCCGGCGCGGAAGGGTTTGCCGGCGGCAAGGACGGGGATTCGTTTCACGATCGGAAGTCCCTCGGAACGGAGAAGACGCCATGATTTTTCGTCCCACGCAACGTCGCCAGATCAGCGAAGGCGGATTCACAAAGCGCACGTCGGGCTCTCGCCTGCGCACAAGATTCCATCACCGCTTGTCGCGCATTGAATTGCTCGAAAACCGCGCCTTGCTCACCGGCGTGTCGGTCGCCTACAGCGTGACCAACGATTGGGGATCGGGCTATCAGGCTCAGATCCAAATCAATAATCAACAGTCGCCGAGCGTGCAGAACTGGCAACTCTCGTTCAATATGGCCAGCAACCTCACGTCCATCTGGGACGCCTCGATCGTCAGTCATGTCGGCACGCAATACGTCATCGATGGCGATTCTTGGGACAATTCGATTGCCG
Source organism: Pirellulales bacterium (assembly GCA_035503215.1). Lineage (GTDB taxonomy): Bacteria > Planctomycetota > Planctomycetia > Pirellulales > PALSA-1355 > DATJTR01. The sequence goes on along the minus strand of DATJTR010000002.1, from coordinate 1,839 downwards.
CCGGCTCCTCGCTGGCTTTCGGCTTCGTGGCGAGCGGCGGCAGCGCCACCTCGACCCCGACCCACTACACCCTCAATGGCGTGTCGCTGGGCGGTCAGCCGATCACACTGCCCAGTTTGTCGATCGCCGACAACAGCGAGACCGAGCCAGCCAGCGGACAGAATACGCTCGGCTTCACCGTCAACTTGTCGGCGGCGCCAACGAGCGCGGTCACGGTAGCCTACAGCACCGCCAATGGCACCGCTCAGGCCGGCTCCGATTATCAGGCCACCAGCGGCACGCTCACTTTCGCCCCCGGCCAGACGAGTGAAACGATTTCGGTCCCCGTGATTGGGGGCGTGGTCGGAACGAGCAGCAAAACCTTTTCGGTCTCGCTCAACGGCGCCACGGGGGCGACGATCGCCCGCAGCAGCGCGACCGGCACGATCGTCGACGACATTAGCCCGCCGCCGGTAGCTTCGACCAGCGGTTTTCAATATCAAGTAACGAGTAACTGGGGAACCGGCCTGAGCGGACAAATCACCGCCACCAATACCAGCCAGCAGACGATCAGCAACTGGGGGCTCGCGTTCAGCTACGCCGCCAATATCACCACGATCTGGGACGCCACGACCGTCAGCCACACCGGCAACGAGTATGTGGTCGAGAATGCCGGCTGGAACGCCAGCATCGCCTCGGGCGCCAGTGTTTCGTTCGGTTTCAACGCCAACACGGGCAACGCCGGCCTCGTGCCGACGGGCTACGTGCTGACGAATGTCACCGGCGGCTCGAGCGGCGGAGGCAACAGCAACCAGCCTCCGACGCCGGTCAATGATTCGGTGCAGGTCAATCCGAACCAAACCACCACGCTCAACGTGCTGGCGAATGACACCGATCCAGCCGGCTATGCCCTGTCAGTCCTCTCGATCACTCAACCGGCCGAGGGCAAGGCGGTGCTGAACCCCAGCGGCACGATCAACTACACGCCGAACACGGGCTATACCGGCGCCGATTCATTCTCGTACACCGTGAGCGACGGGCATGGCGGCACGGCCTCGGCATTGGTGTCGATCACCGTGGGAACGCCCGCCGCCGCGGCCTCTTGGCCGGCGCAGTTCTTCGCGCCCTACGTCGACGTGACTCTGTATCCGACCTACAACCTGGTATCGACGACCGAAACCGCAGGAATCAAGTTTTACACGCTGGCCTTCATCACGGCCGACGCGAACGACGAGCCCGCTTGGGGCGGATACACCAGCTATGAGATCAGCGGCGGAGCGTTCGATATGGCCCTGCGGCAGCAAGTGGCTTCGGTGCGGGGGTTGGGAGGGGATGTGATGGCCTCGTTTGGCGGGGCGGCGGGCCAAGAGCTCGCGCAGGTGATTACGAGCGTGCCGCAATTGACAGCCGCCTACCAGACCGTGATTACCGACTACAATCTGACGCATCTCGACTTCGATATCGAAGGGGGCGCCGTGGCCGACGATGCGTCGATCGATCGCCGCAATCAGGCGCTGGCGACGCTCGAGCAAACGGCCGCCGCGGCCGGCCATCCGCTGCAAATCTGGTACACGCTGCCGGCGCTGCCGACCGGTCTCACGGCCGACGGATTGTACGTCCTCGAGTCGGCAGCCAAGTACGGAGTGCAACTGGCCGGCGTCAACATCATGACGATGGATTACGGCGAATCGGCCGCTCCCAACCCGGCTGGCCAGATGGGCACCTACGCGATCGAAGCCGCCGATAGTTTGTACGCCCAGTTAGGAACGCTCTACGGCTCGTCGAAAACCAGTGCTCAATTGTGGCAAATGATCGGCATCACGCCGATGATCGGGCTGAACGACGACACCAATGAAATCT
>DATJTR010000001.1:0-2953 GCA_035503215.1 Pirellulales bacterium | reverse complement strand
ACCTGGTGCTATGGCGGCGGCTGGCTGACGGCGCTCGAACTGGCCAGCGGTCAGGTATGGCAGGCCGACCGCACCGGCCGCTTGCGCACCGAGGCCGCAAGGTGAGCGAGCCGCTTGACAAGCCCGCAGATGAGACAGTGGAACGCACTCAGGGGAAGATGCGTCGTCCCACCGCGGTGTTCAGCCGCAGCATGCTGCGGCGATGGCGAACCAGCGCATCGCGGTATTGCCGCACCACGTCGTTGTATTCGCGCTGGGCGGCCAGATAATCCATCGCGCCGGCTTCGCCCTGTTCCAACAGCCGTAGGCTGGCGTCCCGAATCCGCTTGGAGCGGGGCAGAATCGCTTCTTCCAGCCGATTGACGGTGTCGCGGCTGGCCAAATACTCGGCCAAAGCACCGTGAACTTCCTCGTTCACTTGCTGTTCCAGGCCAGACAGCTCAATTCGGGTTTGCGTCACGTTGAGCTGGGCCCGGCGAATGTTGCCCTGATTGCGATTGAACAACGGCACGCTGCCGAATGCGGCCACCGACCAACTCGTGGCGTTCTGTCCGCCGGTCGGGGCGTTGTTTCGAAAATCGTAAGGCGTGTAGAGCACGAACACGTCCGTGTACTTTTCGGCCTGCGCGAGTTCGACGTCGGCCGCGGCCCGGCGGACGCCGAGGCGATAGGCAACCAGATCGGGGCGGATCGACCGCGCCTCGGCCAGAAGTTCGTCGTGCGCCGCCGGCGGAACCGACGTGTCGTGAATCGTGCCGCGGAGCGCGATTTGTTCCGATTGCTCGAGCGGCATGGCGAGCATCAATCCCAGCACGTGCAGCGATTCGCGCAGCGTCACTTTGGCCTGCTCGACGCTGATTTCCGCACTGTCGAGCTGGATGCCGACCCGGTCGAATTCCGGCGCGCTGATGCGTTGATTCTGCAACTGAGAATGGGCCAGGCGATAAACCTTCATCAGCCCGTCACGGTTGGCCTGCGTGAAGCGCAGCGTTTCGCGGGCGGCGATCACGTCGAGATAGGCCGAGTAGAGCCGATCGATTGCCAATCGTACCGCGTCTTGATATTGCGCCTCGAGCACCCGCTGCGCCTCGCAGGCCACTTCGGTGCGAGCGGTCCGTTTGTGGCTCACGTCGAGCGGATAGATTACCGTCGCGCTGTAATCGCGTTCTCCCGGTCGCTGCGCCGAATAGTTGCCGTAGGGAATCTGCGATACGCTGCCGAAAACCAAGGGGTTGGCCCGCAAGCTGGCCGTCAGCACGTCGGCCCGCGCTTGCGGGATCTCCATCCACTTGGTGCGCAGATCGTAGTTCTGCTTGACGAGCCGGTTGATGGCCTCGTCGAGCGTCAGACCGTCGGGCGGTCCTTCGTCTTCTTGTTCGTCATCAGGAATCGCCAGCGCACCGGTCGCCGATTGTAGGGTGGCGGTGGATTGCGATCGCGGCGGCGGACGGAGCGCGCCGACGGACCGATGTTGCGGCTCGCCGGCCGCCGCCTCCAGCACGTCCGACTGCAGGGGTCTGCCCCCGCCCCCCGGTCCGGGCACGCCGGTTGGTCCCAAGCGTGGGTCGCCGCTGCCGGGGCTGTATCCGAACGGATTGCCGCCGCTGCCGGCGGGACGACCGAGATGTTCGTCGGCCCTTTGTTCTTCCTGTTTTTCAAGACCCGCGGAGAGAATCAGGATGTCGTCGGCCAGCGACGTGATCTGGGCCTGCGCTATTCGCGACGCCACCCCACCAAGGAGATTGCCTACCAGGACCGTGACCGTCAAAGAGACGAAACGCAGGCGCGCAGTTTCACCGCGTGATGGCGCAGATGCGCGGCGAGCGCAGCCGGTGGCGATACGAGTACACATGAGCAAACGAAGGGTGAAGTGCAAAGCCGAGTGGCTGGCGTGTGGCGAAATCTGACGTCAGCCACGCTGTTCGCTGGGCCGAGCGTCGTGGGAGAAAGGCGAGGGGAATGCGTCGTCGGTAGGAAAGGTGGGAATGGCGACCGGTTGCGGCACTGCCGCGGGTCGTATTGTTTTTTTCGGCCGTAGGGTCAGTCTGCAATCAATCGATTTTGCCGGCGCCGCTTCATCGTGGCCGGGAGGCTTGCGCATCCGGCGCGACACAAACCCAACCAGGACCAGGGGATTTCGCCGTCCTTGTGATAAATGTGCGAGAAAAGCCTGAAAAACGCTCTGCCGGCGTGGTGGCATGCTACCGCGGCGGCATGAAGTTTGGCCTCGCGCGTTGCCGATATAGCCGCATGCTACGTTTCCCGCCGTCCTCCCCGTTTACCCCCTGGGTGGGCCGACCTCCTGCCACCAAGGGTTCTCACCAATCGCTTGTTTGGCCAGCGCGGAGGATGTGCATTTTGGGGGTCCACGGCTTCGCCATGCAAGTCTTTCCCCTGATCACTGCGACCGCGCCCAGCCTGGAAGAACAGGCCCAGCGTCGGCTGCGCGAAAGCCCGTATTACTTTCTCAAGCAGGTTACCTGCCACTACAGCCAGGGCGTGCTGACGCTTCGCGGCACGGTTCCCATGTGGCAATTGCGTCAATTCGCCGAATCGATCGTGGCCCGGGTCGAAGGCGTGCGCGTGATCGAAAACGAGGTCGAGGTTTTCGACCCGCTGGCCGAGCCTATCGGCGTTCCAGCGGCGCGTAGCGCTTGATGATCGATTTGGCTGCGCGCAGGCCGTCGAGGGCGGCACTGATGATACCGCCGGCGTACCCGGCTCCTTCTCCGACGGGATACAGTCCCGACACGCCGGTGCTGACGAGCGTTTCGGCGTCGCGGGGGAAACGCACCGGCGAGCTACCGCGAGCCTCGGGTCCCACGAGAGTCGCCTGTTCCAGGAATTTTCCCTTCCAGCGCCGGTCCAAAAGCGGCAAGCCCTCGACCAGTGCCTGTTCCACCAAAGGAGGAACGAGCGTGCGTAGATCGGCGCCGATCACGCCGCGCTGATA